>JANNFH010000465.1:0-2553 GCA_031379565.1 Alphaproteobacteria bacterium | reverse complement strand
GCCAGCGCATAGGGCGTGGCGATTTCATACGCGACGCCGGGTGCGGCCTCCACCTGACCGTGATCCTTCCACACGCGCAGATACAAGTCGCCGAATTCGAGCATGTAGGCCTGAACCGTCGAGAACTGAAACGGCACCAAGCGGCACAACTTGGCGGCGAATTTGGACGCGCCGGCAAAGCGGGTGCCCGGCCGGCGGATGAGCCCGCCCTCGGGCCGCACGATGAAGTTCTCGATCGCGGCGGCGGAGGAGTGGTATTTCGCGAGGTCTACGCGGGCGCCGAGGCGCGGGGAGATCTCTCCACCGGCGAAGGAGGGTTGGATGAGGGTGGGCATTGTTCTTCCTGGGACCGCCGGCATCCTGCTGGCACTTACTTCTTCTTCACCTCAGCAAGTGCCGCCACCGAGCAAAACTCAAATGGCGATTGTCGCGCTTGCACAGTTCCGCCACATTTCGCCGTTAGAAGTTTTTTTTCCAGTCGAATCACAATGTCAGGGGGCTGACATGAGCGCCTTCATTTCCAGAGTTCTTCTCACCGTCTTTCCGTTCTTCGCGGCCCTGTTTTTCGCGTTCGTTTTTGTCCGCATCCTCGGGCACGATTTTGTGCAATTCTCGAACTGGTACCTCACTATTATCGTGGGCCTCCAGGCAGTCATTTTCCTTGGAGTGATCGCTGTTGGATTGCAGGCGGGCAGGCTAGATTCGATATTCATCGGAATTGTGCTGTTCTTCTCGATGTCGCTGCTGGTCCTTGCCGGCATGAGCATATTCCAATTGTGGTTCTCAATCCCACTAACGCCGAAAGCGTTTAGCGTCGTCGCGAACTACCAACACGAAGTGACGCGCCTGACCGGCGAGGGTATTAAGCTCGGCTACGATCCGCAGTTTCAGAGTGGATTGCAAAAGGAGTTCACAATTGCGGCGGTGCTCGGAACTATGAATCTCCTGCTCAAAATGTTCCTCCCGTCGATGGGCGGCCAATCCGCGAATTCTTGAAACTCCGTCGGCCTATAACGGCATTTCGGCGCTACGCCATAAACTCAGGTGACCGGCAACGCACTAAAAATGCGCCGTACCGCCTGAATTCATGTCCCCTGTAGTCCGGGGGCGGCATACGCAACACAAAGGTGGCGCATTGCGGCGCTGTCGCTTTGGTCCCACTGTGTCCACCGTTAGACTCTCTGAACTTCCTTCACCGCGCTTTGTGCTTCTCGCCCTCTGTCTTGGGCACCAGCGCCGGGCCCTCGCACGCCATCGGTTTGAGCGCCGCCATCACCAGCTTCCGCTGCGCGAGTTGATTGAGGTAGTCGTAGAGCAACGGCTCAGGCAGCAAAAGATTACCGGCCCGCACCGATCCCCCCGTCGAAACTACGACGCCGCCGAACCGCTTCCAGTCGAACAACCATTCGAGCACGCCCCCCAGCACCGTCATGCCAACCGGTTTGGCGAACCATCCGCGCAAATCGCGCCCGCGCATCGGAATCGTGAAAAAGTCGAGTTCACCGATCGGCTGGCACACCGGCGGATACGACAAGCCGAACAGCGGAAACCGGTTCACGACACCCAATTCACGCTCGAAAAACGCGCCCGACCACATGCGCCGGTAAATCGGCCACCAACCCGTCGGATCCCAAAACCGGCGGCGCAATTCGCTCGCCGACTTTTGCGTTTTGAAGACATGAGCGGGATCGATGACCATCGCCGCCGTCTCTCGCGCCGTCTTTTGCTGCCCCGGAAGACACGTGTCCGCGCAATCCGGCACAAGGTTGAGCGCGCCATTGTTGCGGCGCGTTCGTGCGCCGACAGGAAACAGCCACGCCGCTGGTGCGTTTGAAACCGACCCGCGCAGCGGCACCGGCGCGGTGGCGCGCTCGGGCGCGGCGGGCGGTATAGCCGGCGGCGGAGCGGCGGGCCGACAAACGCTCGGGCATCCGTCGGCCAATGGTCCGCTCGCCATGATGCGTAGCCGCTCGTCAGGAGCTTTGGGAAGCTGCGACTTCTCATCTCGCTTGTATTTGATTTCGATCACACCGCTGAGGACACCCGCCGCGTGCGACTTCAAGCGCCGGCACATGAGATGCAGCGCCGCCCATGAATCCCGCTCGCGCACCTGCGGTGCACGAAGCATAATACCGATGCCGAACCAGTCCCGATAGCGCGCGCGCTCCCGCTCAGGCGTTCTGTCGCCGAACAACGCCTGCAGGAACACCTTTTCATAGTGCGTTTCGATCACCACGCGCGCGCGCATCTCCGGTCCGATGACCGGCGCGAGCAGACAATCGAACGGAAACCAGATCCGCTTGTACTCGGCGAAGATGCGCTCGTAGAACGGCATCGCATTCCATTGCTTGATCTGGCGCAGCGTGTCCTTGTGGCGGTCGGCCAGCACCGCCGCATCCACCACGCGCGCGAGCAGAAGTACGATCGTCTCCTCGGGCCGAGGATGCGCAAACAGATGATCCCAGCGCAGCCGCAATCCCATCCGCCTTTGGTCCCACCACTGCTTCCACGTACGATGGTCCCACCACTGCTTCCACGTACGCACCCGCGGCG
>JANNFH010000463.1:0-9125 GCA_031379565.1 Alphaproteobacteria bacterium | reverse complement strand
GCGCCTCCGCCGCCGATGCAAGCGACCGCATCATCTACAATTCCGCCAACGGCAGGCTCTATTTCGACGCCGATGGCCTCGGCGGCGCGGCGCAAATCCAGTTCGCCACGCTCAGCGCGGGGCTCGCGCTCACGGTCGCCGTTTTCGTGGTGATCTGACGGCGAGCGATTGTAACGAACGTCGCTTGTCGGCGAAAGCCGACGGTCCCGCCCCGCTAGAGCAGCGCTTTCGCGGTTTCAACGATCGCTTCGGGCGTTATGCCGAAATGGGCGTAGAGGTCTTTCGCTGGAGCTGAGGCGCCGAATTCGCTCATGCCGACGAAGGCGTCGAGACCGAAGGCTTCAAACCAGCCTTGGCCAATGGCGGCTTCGATGCCGATTTTCACTTCGTCTTCGCCGCCGCAGACTTGGTCTTGGTAATCCTCGCTCTGCAGGTCGAACAATTCGAAGCACGGCGCGGAGATGACGCGGGTGGGAATGCCTTCGGCTTGCAACAGCTCGCGCGCCTTTACCGCCAGCGCCACCTCCGTGCCGGTGGCGAACAGCGCCGCCCGCGCTGGCCCGCCTGTCGCTGGCAGCAATTCATAGGCGCCGCGCGCGCTGAGATTTTCCGAAGCGTCGGCGCGCAAAGCCGGCGTGCCTTGGCGTGACAGCGCCAGCGCGCTGGGGCCGCCATCGCGCAGCAGCGCCATTTGCCAGCACTCGGCGGTTTCGACCGCATCGGCAGGACGGAACACGGCAAGGTTGGGGATGGCGCGCAAAGCCGCCAGATGCTCGACCGGTTGGTGCGTCGGGCCGTCTTCGCCAAGGCCGATACTGTCGTGGGTCAGCACATGGATGACACGCACGCCCATCAGCGCGGCGAGCCGGATGGCGGGGCGCGAATAATCGGCAAAGCACATGAAGGTGCCGCCGTACGGGATGATGCCACCGTGCACGGCCATGCCGTTCATCGCCCCCGCCATGGCGTGCTCGCGGACGCCATAGCGCATGTAGCGGCCGGCGCGGTTTTCGGGGGTGAAATCGGAAGCGCCCTTGGCCAAGGTGTTGTTCGAGCCGGTAAGATCGGCCGAGCCGCCGAACATTTCCGGCGCCGCTTCAAACATCGCGTCGATCGCCGCGCCCGAGGACGCGCGCGTGGCGAGCGCCGGCTTTGCCGCCGCCATTTTCGCCGCGTGCAGGGCGAGCGCGGCGATGGCGCCTTCGACATTGGCGCCGCTCATCGCTGCGGCGAAAGCATCGCCGTCGTCAGACTGCTTGAGCCGGGTTTGCCATTGCTCGCGCGCAACGGCGCCGCGTGCGCCGATGGTTTTCCAAGCGGCGCGAATGTCCTCGGGCACTTCGAACGGGGCATGAATCCAGCCGAGGGCCTGCTTCGCGGCCGCCAATTCATCCGCGCCGAGCGGTTCGCCGTGCGCTTTGGCGGTGCCGGCTTTTTTCGGCGCGCCAAAACCGATAATGGTCTTGCAGGCGATGAAGACGGGCTTGTCGCTCTTGGTGGCGGCCGCGAGCGCACGCGCGACATCGTCCATGTCGTGGCCGTCGCAAGCGAGCGTGGCCCAGCCGCTGGCGGCGAAGCGGGCTTTTTGATCGGTGGCGTCCGACAGCGAAACCGCGCCGTCGATGGAAATCGAATTATCGTCCCAGATGACGATCAGCTTGTTCAGTTTCTGCCGGCCCGCGAGCGCGAGCGCTTCTTGGGAAATGCCCTCCATTAAACAACCGTCGCCGGCGATGACCCAGGTGCGGTGATCGACGAGTTCCGAACCGAAGCGTGCGTTGAGATGCGCTTCGGCAATGGCCATGCCGACGGCGTTGGCGAGCCCCTGCCCGAGCGGGCCGGTCGTGGTTTCGATGCCCGCGGCGTGGCCGTATTCGGGATGGCCGGCGGTCTTCGAGCCGAGTTGGCGGAAACGTTTTAATTCGCCCAGCGTCATGTCAGCATAACCGGTCAGGTGCAGCAGCGCATACAAGAGCATCGAGCCGTGGCCGGCGGAGAGCACGAAACGATCGCGGTCTGGCCAATTGGGATTGCCAGCGTCGAATTTCAGGAACTTCGCGAACAGCACCGTCGCGGCATCGGCCATGCCCATCGGCATGCCGGGATGGCCCGACTTGGCCTGCTCAACCGCGTCCATGGCGAGCGCGCGGATGGCGTTGGCCAGGCCGCGCGCTTCGACGCCTTCGATTTCTTTCAACTGGGCCATGATTTATCCTCGTCAGGCGCTCAATAGCGCCGATTCGGGCGCTTTGCCTTGGACCTGGCGCCTTAGTAATCGCGGCGATGGAGCTTTCCCATGCAGATTTTCATCGATAGCGCTGACGCTAAGGAACTGGCGGTGCTGGCCAAAACCGGCCTGGTGGACGGGGTCACCACCAATCCCTCGCTGATCGCCAAGTCCGGGCGCAATTTCTTCGAGACGCTGCAGGAGATTTGCGCGGCAGTGCCGGGGCCGGTGAGCGCCGAAGTGGTGGCGCAAGATGTCGAAGGCATGCTGGCCGAGGGCCGCAAGCTGCGGACGCTGGCCAAGAACATCGTCGTGAAAGTGCCGCTGACGCCGGAGGGGCTGCGGGCGTGCAAGACATTGGAGGAAGAAGGCCATCCCACCAATGTGACCTTGTGCTTCTCGGCGGTGCAGGCGTTGCTGGCGGCGAAGGCCGGCGCAACGTTCGTCTCGCCCTTCCTCGGCCGGCTCGACGATGGCGGCCAGGACGGGATGGAGCTGATCCGCGAAATCCGCACCATCTACGACATCTACGATTTCCCAACCCAAGTGCTGGCCGCTTCGATCCGCACCAGCTTGCATGTGCGCGACGCCGCGCTCGCGGGCGCCGATTGCGCCACCATCCCGCCAGCGATTTTCAAGGCGCTGTACAAGCATCATCTCACCGATGCGGGACTGGAGGCGTTCATGAAGGATTGGAAAGCGACGGGGCAGTCGATCCTTTAGGCGATCAACGCCCGGACAGGCGCTCGAGGCGGCTCATCGCGCTGTTGGTGACTTGACGGCTCAGCGCCATGGAGCGCTCGGCCTCGGCCAGGGTGGCGTTGATCGCGGCCACATCGAGCGGCTGGATCGCAGGCGCGGTTTGCTCAAACCCGCGCGCTTCGGCGCTGGTCAGGCTGAGGCCTCCCTTGGCCACGACCGGCGCCACCAGGCCCAGGAACAACATCGCGCTGATGCCGGCGACAAAGCTGGCGACAACGACGCGCTTGTTGGCTTGGAACTCGGCATTGACGGGCGCGAAACGCATTGGAAACTCCAGGAGGCAGCGGGTGGTTATCAAATAGGTGTTCGAGGCGCAATTGCGACCATGCGGCGCCGCAAAATATTTTTGCGGTGACGGGGGTCACGCCTGCGTTTTAGCTGGCCCTACCTGAACGGACTTGTAGCGGAAAAAGCTGAATTTCAGGCGAATTTGTCGCTAACGGGGCATAAGCCACGTTGCACGGGCTCCGCGCGGGGGGCTAAAAGGCCGCAGCTGAAGCTACGTTGCAGCGCGGCAATCTAGGCATCCCCCATGGATAGAGTCCCCCCTCGCCGCCAAGCACTACGGAAAGCGGTTTTGCCGGTCGCGGGGCTCGGCACCCGGGTCTTGCCGGCCACCAAAGCCATCCCCAAGGAGATGCTGCCGGTGTTCGATCGGCCGGCCATCCAATACGTGGTCGACGAGGCCGTGGCGGCGGGAATCGAGCACATCGTCTTCGTTACCGGACGCAACAAGAGCGCCATCGAGGACTATTTCGACCGCGCCTACGAGCTTGAGGACACGCTCAAGGCCAAGGGCAAGACCGAACTTCTGAGGGAGCTGGAGAGCGGCCTGCGCGCGCCCGGCTCGATGAGCTTCGTGCGTCAGCAGGCCCCGCTTGGGCTGGGACACGCGATCTGGTGCGCCCGCGACGTGATCGGCGAAGAACCGTTCGCGGTGCTGTTGCCCGACATGCTGGTGATGGCGAAACCCTCCTGCCTGGCGCAAATGGCGGCCACTTACGGTGAAGTCGGCGGCAATGTGATCGCGGTCGAGCCCACCGAGGCGCCGGAAAATTATGGCGTGATCGACCCGGCCAGCCGTGAGGGCCGAGTAATAAAGATGAAGGGCATGGTGGAAAAGCCGAGGCGCGAAGCTGCGCCCTCCAACCTCTTCATTACCGGGCGCTACATTTTGCAGCCGGAGATTTTTGAACTGCTCGCCAGCCAAGGCGCCGGCGCGGGCGGAGAAATCCAGCTCACCGACGCGATGGTGCGGCTGATGGCGATCCAACCCTTCCATGCGCTTGAGTATGACGGCCGCTCCTATGATTGCGGCGACAAGCTCGGCTATTTGCGCGCCACCGCCGCGTATGCGTTGGCGCACGGCGAATTGGGCGGGAAGGCGCGCGAGACGCTTGCGGCCGCGCTCGCCGAGCCGCTCGGGGGCTGATGCGCAATCTGCAAACGTTTTCGAGCCGCGCCGCTTTGTATGAAGCGGCGGCGGAACGGATCGGCGAAGCGCTGCGCGGCGGCGTCGCCGCGCGCGGGCGCGGGTGTGCGGCGCTCTCGGGCGGAACCACGCCCGAGCCGGCTTATGCCTTGTTGGCCGAGCAGGCCATCGACTGGACCAAGGTGACGTTCGCGCTGGTCGATGAGCGCTTGGTGGCGCCCGATCATCCTGGCTCCAACGAAGCCATGCTGCGCCGGGCGCTGGAAAAGCCGCTGCGCGAGGGCGCGCGGCTTGCGCCGATGTATGGAACCGGAACGCCCGAGCAGGCGGCGCTGCGGGCGGACGCTGTGTACGCCCCGCTGCATTTCGACATCGCGCTGATGGGCATGGGCGCGGACGGGCATAGCGCGTCCTGGTTTCCGGGCGCCGCGGGTTTGGCCGAAGCGCTTGACCGGCAAAGTGCGCGCAGCGTCGTGGCGCTGCATGCGCCTGGCGCCGTTGGTAGCGCGGACCGCCTGAGTCTAACCTTGGCGGCGATTCTACGCGGCGACCGCGTCGTGCTGCTTATCACCGGCGCCGAGAAATTCGCGGCGCTTGGCGCGGCGTACAGCCAGGAGCCCGAGGCCGTTCCGGTCGCCACCCTCCTCGGCGGCGCTGTGCCCTGGCTGGAAATTCTCTGGGCGGCTTAGCGCGTGTTGGAGCGCCTCTTGGCGCACATCGCCATGGAGGCTCGCAGTCCAACCTAACAACGTCGCGCTTCACCCCACCCCCTGCCCCCTCCCCTCAAGAGGGAGGGGGGCTTCAATGCTCTCGCTCTAAAGTGCAAACCGCGCCGGCAGCTCGCGCCGCGCCTGCTCAAGCGTGTCTGGCAAGCCGATGTCGATGAAGTAGCCGTCGAACGCGGCGCCGGCCAAGCGACCTTGCGCCGCCAGCGGCGGGAAGATGTCGGTTTCGATCGAGCACGGCGGCGCGCCGATGAGATCAAGCGCTTCGCGCCGGAGCGAATAGATGCCGGCGGAGATGAGCGCCTCGCCGGCGCCCTCCTTCTCGCGGAACGCAGTGATGCGCCCGTCGGCGAACGCAACATTACCGTAGCGGGCGGCGTCGCTCACGCGCCGCAGCGCCAGCGCGGCCATATCGTGCGGGCCTAGCGCCGCCTCAAGGCGGCCAAGATCGCATTCAAATAGCGAATCCCCGTTGGCCATCAGAAAAACCGGATCGAGACGCTCGCGCGCGTAAAGCAGCGCGCCGGCGGTGCCGCCAGGCGCGGGTTCGCGCACGACCTGGATTCTCGCGCTGTCGATCACGGCGCCCTGGTAGCGCGCCTCGAATTGTTCGCCCAGATGCCCGGCGGAAAGTATGATTTCCTCCACGCCGCCGCGCGCGAATTGCGCCAGCACGTAATCGAGGAAAACGCGCGCGCCGGCGATCGGCAGCAGCGGCTTTGGCGTGTACGCGGTGGCTGCGCCGAGGCGCGTGCCCTTGCCGCCGACCAGGATAAACGCTTGGCGCATGACGTTTTATGGAACGCCGGAGCGGCGAGGCCAAGCGGCCTTTTGGTCGCTGCCGCTGCAAACGCGCGCGTTTATCATGAACGCCTCACATTCGCGCCGCGGACGATGCGCGTTGACTTCACATGCCTGAAGCGAGACGAAATGAGCGCCACAAGCGCCGCTCCGGGAACACCCATTGATTATTGTCCGCACGCCATTGCGGGTGTCGTTCTTCGGGGGCGGCACCGATCATCCAAGCTGGTTCGGGCGGCCCGAGCCCGGTGGCGTGCTCTCCACGTCGATCGACAAATTTGTCTACATTCAACTGCGCAAGTTGCCAGCGGTGTTCGACTTCAATTACCGCGTCGCCTGGGGAATGCTGGAAGAAGTAAAATCGATCGCCGAGATTCAACACCCGGTGGTGCGCGCGGTGCTCGAGCATTATGGGCCAGACAAGGAAAGTGGGTACGAGGTTATCTACAACGCCGACCTGCCCTCGCGCTCCGGACTTGGTTCATCCTCGGCTTTCACCGTGTCGATGCTGCACGCCTTTCTCGGCGACCATGGTAAATTGTGCTCAAAGCGCTTCTTGGCGACCGAGGCAATCCGCGTCGAACAAGAATTATTGAGCGAACCGGTTGGCAGCCAGGACCAGATTGCGGCGGCCTATGGCGGCCTCAACCGCATCGATTTTGAGCCGGACGGCTCGTTCCGGGTCTCGCCGATCCGCATGACCCAGAAGCGGCGGGCGCAACTCGAAGGCCGGCTGATGATGTTCTTCACCGGCTTTATCCGCTCGGCTAGCGCGGTTGAGCTTTCCAAGATCAAGGAGTTCGACAATCGCCAAGCCGAAATGCACCGGCTTTACGAAATGGTGAGCGAAGGCCAAGCTATCCTCGAAGACGAAAGCCGATCGCTCGACGATTTCGGCCGCCTGCTGCACGAAGGCTGGATGAACAAGCGCGCGCTGTCGACGGAAGTATCGAGCCCGGCCATCGACCGAGCCTATGATGCAGCCCGTGCGGCGGGGGCGTTGGGTGGCAAGCTCCTGGGCGCAGGCGGGGGCGGTTTCCTTTTGGTCTATGCGCCGCCGGAAAAGAAAGCCGCGGTGATCGCGGCCCTGGGCGCGATGGCGCATGTGCCGATCAAAATGGAACGCGAAGGCACATCGATCGTGCTCTATGCGCCGGAATTGGACGATAATTACGAAACCGCCACGGCGCGTTTCGTGTAAGCGGAAGTCTGCATGGCAGCCGACGCCACCCACCTCTCCGCCGCAGCGACGACGCTGGCGCGCTTTTCCGTGCGTGCGTGCGATGGCATGTGGCGCGCGATCGAACGGGCACTGGATAACGGGTTTGGATTAGTGTTCGTGGTCGCCGACGACGGCCTGTTGCTCGGTCAGGCCAGCCTCGCTGATTTACGCGCCGCGCTTCGGGTGGGACGGCATTTGGATGAGCCGCGCGCGGGCGATTTCGCCAAAAGCTGGGTCGACGGCGACGATGCGGTGCTCGCGCCTGTGTGCGACGGCGGCGGCAAGCTAATCGACGTTGCCGTGCGCAGCGAGCGGGCGTTCACCCCCGTGGCCGAACCGGACCTCACGCACCGGGAATTCCGGCTGCTGATGGATGCGTTCCTCTCGACCTGGATTTCCTCGCAGGGCGAGTTGTTGCGCGCGTTCGAAGCGCGCTTCGCCGCGCGGATGGGCCACAGTGAAGGCGTCGCGACCTCAAACGGAACGGTGTCCTTGCACCTCGCCCTGACCGCGCTGGGCATCGGTCCTGGGGACGAAGTCATAGTCCCGGATTTCACCTTCGCCGCTTCCGCCAACACTGTAATCCATTGCGGCGCGACCCCGGTGCTGGTCGATGTCGATCCGGAAACCTGGTGCCTCAGCGCGGAAGCCTTCGAGGCGGCGATCACGCCGCGCACGCGCGCGGTGATGCCGGTGCATGTGTTTGGGCGCGTCGCGCCGATGCGTGAAATCGCCGCGATCGCCAAGCAACGCGGCGTGTTCGTGATTGAGGATTGCGCCGAGGCGCATGGCGCGGCCTATGCCGGCAAGCCAGTGGGCGCCTGGTCGGACGTGGCTTCGTTTTCGTTCTTCGCCAACAAGATCATTACCACTGGCGAGGGCGGCATGTGCGTGACTTCTGACCCCGCGCTGGCGGCGCGCATGCGCATGCTGCGCGATCACGGCATGGCGCCGGAGCGGCGCTATTGGCACGAGGAGCCCGGCTTCAATTACCGCATGACCAATTTGCAGGCCGCGATTGGCCTGGCGCAATTGGAGCGGATGAATGATTTTCTCGCCAATCGCGCGGCGCTCGATTCCATGTACCGCGCCGCGTTCCAGGACGTTCGCGGCGTGAAATTCCCTGCGCCCATGGCGGCGCCGGCGGAACCGGTGGTGTGGTTCGTGTGCGCCAGCGTGCCGGCGGACAAGCGTGACGCGCTGATTCAAGCCTGCAAGGCCGACAACATCGACCTGCGCCCGTTCTTCAATTCGCTCTCGGCGATGCCGGCCTACCGCAAATGGTCCAGGCCCTGCCCGGTGAGCCGCGCCATCGCCGCGTCGGGCATCAATTTTCCCACTTCGCACAAAGTCGATCAGGCGTTGATCGGGCGAATGGCGGGCATATTTCGCAGTGTGCTGGGATGAGTGGCGCGACCGTCATTCCGGGACTCGCGAAGCGAGAACCCGGAACCCAGCGGATCGAAGGGTTACGCATGTGGCCGTGGGTCCCGGATCGCGCTCCGCGCGTCCGGGATGACGGTGTGGTTGTGGTCGCACGTTGTCAGGAAGCCCCATGAGAGTTCTGGTCACCGGCGCAGCGGGCTATATCGGCTCGATCCTAATCCCCGAGATATTGAAGCGCGGCTGGCAAGTCGATGCGCTGGATACCTATGTGCGCGGCGACACCGTGCTGGCGCATGTGTGCGCCGATGCGAACTTCAATCCGGTGCGCGGCGATTGCCGCGACGAAAACATCATGAAACCGCTGATGGCCAAGGCGGACGTCATCATTCCGCTCGCGGCGTTGGTGGGCGCGCCTTTGTGCGCGCGCGATCCGCTGAACGCCACGACGATTAATCTCGACGCGGTGAAAATGATCGCGGCCCATGCAAGCTCGAACCAGATTCTGATCTACCCGACCACCAATTCTGGCTACGGCATCGGCCTCGCCAACCAATTCTGCACCGAGGAAAC
>JANNFH010000430.1:0-1827 GCA_031379565.1 Alphaproteobacteria bacterium | reverse complement strand
CAGGCGCATGCCGCCGGAAAACCGGTCCGGCTGCACCTTGCCCAGCACGATGATGAGCTCGTCGTCCTTGAGCAGCTCTTTGTGCGCGTTGAGCAGCTCTTCGCTGGCCACCGCTTCGATGGCTTCGCTCTTGTCGTCGAGCTTGAAGATCGCCACCCGGCCGCGCTGGCCGTTGACGATGCGCAGGTCACTCACGATGCCGGCCAGCACCTGGGGCTCGCGCGTGTCAAGCAGGTCGGTGATCTGGCGCCTGGCGAAGGCGCGCACTTCGGTCGCGCTCTGGTCGAACAGGTGGCCCGAGAGGTAAAAACCCAGCGCGGTCTTTTCCAGCATCAGCTGTTCCCGGATCGACCAGGGTGCCGCTTCCACGAGCGGCGGCTCGTTGCAGCTTGCACCGTGCGCCGCACCGTTGTCGGCATCGAAATCGAACAAGCCGCCCTGGTTGGCGTTCGCGGCCTGGCTGTCGCCAAAGTCGAATGCGAGGGCGACGCTGGCGAGCAGTGACGCGCGGTTGTTGTGCAGGGTGTCGAACGCGCCGGCCTTGATGAGTGCTTCGACGCTGCGCTTGTTGACGCGGGTGCGGTCGACGCGCACGCAGAAGTCGAACAGCGACTTGAACGGGCCGCCTTCCTCGCGGGCCCGGACGATCGCTTCGACAGCGCTTTGCCCCGTGCCCTTCACGGCGCCCAGCCCGTAACGCACGCGTTTGGTGTCGACCGGCTCGAACCGGTGCGTGCAGGTGTTGATGTTCGGGGGCTCGAACACGACGCCACACGCCACTGCGTCGTCGTGAAAGATCTTCAGCTTGTCGGTATCGTCCAGCGCCACGCTCATGTTGGCGGCGATGAATTCGGCCGTGTAGTGCACCTTCAGCCATGCGGTGTGGTACGCGAGCAGCGCGTAGGCGGCGGCGTGCGACTTGTTGAAGCCGTAGCCGGCGAACTTTTCCATCAGGTCGAAGATTTCATTCGCCTGCAACTCGCCGATGCCTTTTTCGGCCGCGCCCTCGGCGAAGATGGCGCGTTGCAACGCCATCTCGTCGGCTTTCTTCTTGCCCATCGCGCGGCGCAACAGGTCGGCGGCACCGAGCGAATAGCCGCCGACGATCTGCGCCACCTGCATCACCTGTTCCTGGTAGACCATGATGCCGTAGGTTTCTTCCAGCACTTCGGCCATCAGCGGGTGCGGGTACTGCACTGCTTCGCGGCCATGCTTGCGTGCGCAGAAGCTCGGAATCAGGTCCATCGGGCCGGGGCGGAACAGCGCCACCAGCGCGATCACGTCTTCGAATACGCTCGGCTTGGCGTCGCGAAGCATGCGCTGCATGCCCGAACTTTCAAGCTGGAACACGGCAACAGTCTTGCCTTCGCTCATCAGCTGGTAGGTGGCGTGGTCGTCGAGCGGCACAGAATCGAGCGTGAAGTCGCGCTGGTTCTCGTGGCGGGCGCGGATGAAGTCTTTGGCGAGCTCCAGAATCGTCAGCGTGGCCAGGCCCAGGAAGTCGAACTTGACCAGGCCGATCGCTTCAACGTCGTCCTTGTCGAACTGGCTCACCGCGTTGTCGCTGCCGGGCTGCATGTAGAGCGGGCAGAAGTCGGCAATGCGGCCAGGCGCGATCAGCACGCCGCCGGCGTGCATGCCGACGTTGCGCACCAGGCCTTCCAGGCGTTCGGCCATCGCCAACAGCTCGGCCACCTCTTGTTCGGCCTTCTCGCGCTGTTCGATTTCGGGCGCTTCCTGGCGCGCGTAGATCACGGCGGCGTCCGGGCTCGCCGGCGGGCGCTTGAGCGTAACGGCCTTTCCCGGCGGCGCGGGAACGAGCTTGGC
>JANNFH010000357.1:0-9565 GCA_031379565.1 Alphaproteobacteria bacterium | reverse complement strand
AAAACGTCGTCGCCGCCGCCGCCAATGATGACGTCGCGGCCGCCCCCGCCATTGAGCCGGTTCGCCGTGTCATCGCCACGGAGCACATCGTTGAATGCCGAGCCGATAACGTTTTCGATGCCGTCGAACGTGTCGCCTTGGGCGTGGTTGTCCAGCCCCGCATGGGTGTCCAGCATAACCTGGACCCGCGCCGTTGCATCCGCGTAGGTGGCCGCATCGACGCCGCTGCCGCCAATCAGGAGATCGGCGCCGCCTAGCCCATTGAGCGTGTCATCTCCCGATCCGCCATTCAGAATGTTGTCGCCAGACGCACCTATCAGCTTGTCATTGAACGACGATCCGATGAGATTTTCCACGTCGGCCAAGGTATCTCCGGCAGCGTGGCCCACCGCGCCGGTTCCGGTGGTGAGGTTGACGATTACGGCGCTGCCCGCGCCGGCATAACCTGCCGTGTCGAAGCCCGCCCCACCCATTAGCTGATCGGCGCCGCCGCCGCCGACCAACGTGTCGTCGCCGAGGCCGCCATAGAGGGTGTCATCGCCGGCGCCGCCAATGAGGCGATCGCCAGCATCGCCGGCCCCGGCCTGGAATGTCAGCCGGTGTATGTCGCCATCGAGCCCGATCACGTAAATCCGGCCCGACCCGTCGACCGCAAATGACGCGATTGAATCGAGACTGCCCGCATCGACGACAAATTGCGGATTGCGGCGGACCAAATCCTCCATGGTCCCGTCGCCCGCGCGCATGGTCCAAATGTTGTCGGTGGCGAAATCAGCGAAGATGTAAAGGCCTTGCCCGCCGGCGTCGGCATTATGCAGGACATAACCGCCGGTGACGGCGAAGCCTTGGAACGCGCCTCCACCATGGGCGTAGGCATAGATTGGGTCCGTGAACAGCGGGCTGCCGGGCGGCGGATTGCCCGGCGTATCCGGATTGAAGACCGAATCCCCTTCCATCACATGCCAGCCGAAATTGCGCCCGCCCAGGGTTCCAGCGGGGATGAAATTCACTTCCTCGAACGCGTTCTGGCCGACATCGCCGATCAGCATATCGCCGGTGACGGAATCGAAGCTGATGCGCCAGGGATTGCGCAATCCAATCGCAAACACCTCGTCGGCGCCGGCGACGCCGACATAGGGATTGTCGCCTGGAATCGCATAATTGCGATTGGCGTCGGTTGGAAAATCATCTGAGCCGACATCGATGCGCAGAATCTTGCCGAGCAGGGAATTGATATCCTGAGCGTGGTTGTCAACGTCGCCAGCGCCGCCGCCATCGCCGGTGGCGATGTAGAGAAAACCATCTGGGCCAAAGCCGATCCAGCCGCCATTATGGTTGGCGGCGGGGGGATGGTCGATCGTGATCACCAGCTCGCGCGTAGTGTCCGACACGTCGGGATTTGAACCGCGTGTGTATTGCCACACCTCGTTGTCACCCGCCGGATTGGTGACGAAGACATAATAATTGCCGTTCACCGCATAATTCGGATCGAACGCCATCCCGAGCAGGCCCTGCTCGCCGCCTTGGGCGAGATCTCCATTCGGGATATCGAGAAATGGCGTCGCCAACACCTGGCCGCTGCCAAGGTCGAGGATTTTGATCTGGCCGCTATGCTGTTCGATGATGAACAGGCGGTCCGGATCACCCGGCGCGGAGAGCGCGAAAACTGGAAGCGACAGGCCTGACGCAACACGCGCAGCGTCGATGGTCCCGGTGTTGCCGCTGACATCGCTGGCGCCGTAGCCATAGATCACATCATTGCCGCCACCGCCGTTCACGGTGTCGCCGCCTTCGCCGCCGGAGATGACGTCGGCGCCGGGCGTGCCGGTCAATGTGTCGCGTCCCGATGTGCCGGGGATCACGTCAAATATCGCCCGGTCCGGCTTGGCTTGGCTTGGAGCGCCAAGGCGCTGTCTTCGCTTTCGAAAACCCTGAAGCCGCGCGCCATTTGAACATACCCTCCAATCGCTGCATCCGGGCACCTTTGCTAGGCCGCCCCACCCCCCATGTCACGCGGGCGAGCCAGTGGGTCGCGGCCCGCTGTCCACAGGCAAAACGCACCGGTGCGCTGGCCCACGCACAATGCTAAGGCATGGTGCTGACGCGGGGGCGCAAGGGGCGGGAGCCATGGCGGACGACGGCGAGTTCAATCTCTCAAAGGCCAGAATTTGCATCGATTTTGGCACCGCTTTGTCAAAAGCGAGCGTCTGCCTCGACCCGACACTGCCACTTGAGCTGGGCGTGCGGCCCTTGCCGCTAGGGGCGGTTTCGGGCGCTGAGCACCCCTTATTGACCCCGTCCATCCTGCTGGTCGACGGCGGGCGGGTCTATTTTGGCCCCGCGGCGTTCGAGCACGCGCGCCATGGAACCGGCGGCGATCCGCTGCTCTCGTTCAAAACCGTGCTGGGCGCGCGCGACGTGAACGAAGCGCTGGCGGCCAAATTGCATCCCGCCATCGATCCGACCGGAACGTTTCGCCAGCGCGACGCGCTGGCGCTCTATTTGGCCTATCTCGATCAATTGATCCGCGAAGCAGTGAAGTTGCCGCTCAATCTTCCTTCGGGCGTCGTCAATGCGCGCCGCCGCTACACCTCTCCGGTCTGGAAAGCGGGCGGCGGCGCCGACCTTGTCTACGAAGCCATTTTCAACGAAGCCGCCGCGATTTCGGCCAAACTCGGTCGCCTGTTTCTCTCCCCTGACGGCATTTCGATCGCCCAGTGCAAGGACGCGCTCGATAAGGCCGCCGCCGCGCCGGGAGATGGTCGCCTTGAGACCGGTGTGTTCGAGCCGCACGCCGCAGCGGCGGCGAGTTTCGCGTTTTCCGCCGAACCGGCGCGGTTCGTCATGGTGATCGATATCGGCGCTGGCACCACCGACATCGCCGCCTTCGATTTCGACGAACGCTCCGAGCCGCCATCGCTGACCGAGGTGAAGGAGGCGCGCCAGTGCAGCGCCCTCGCCGGCGACGAGATCGATCGCATTCTGCTCGAATTATTCTGGCGCAAGCGCAACGGCGTCGAAAAAACCCGCGAAGATGAATTGCGGGTGCTGCGCGTGGCCCGCCTCACCGCGCGCGAACTCAAGCAAGAATTGTTCACGCAAGGGCGGTGCTCGTTGAAGCTTGGCTGGTTCGCCACGACCGTGCGAATCGAAGAATTGAACGACGATCCAAAATTTCGCGAGTATCAGGCAGCGCTTGGGCAAATCATCGCGGCGAGTCTTGGCGCCGTAGCCGCGCGCGCTGAATCGGTCGGCGCGCCCTTGATCGACGTGGTGCTGGCGGGCGGCGGCTCGAACCTGCCGTTCCTGCCCGATCTCGTGCGTAAGGCCGGCGCCGGGCGCAGGGTTGGCCTGCGCGTAGCGCCGCTTTCACCGATCAGCTCGCTCTACGATGGCATCGATCCCTCGCTCGGCGGGGCTTTCCCACAGATTGCCATGTCCGTCGGCGGCGCGCTGGTGGAGATGATGCCGAGCGCGTGATCAGAGCGGTTCCCGAAAAGTGTTACGCGGTTTTCGGGCGAGAACCGCTCTCATTTTAGATGTAGACCCGTTTTATCCCGATGGCCCCGGACTTGATCCGGGGCCATCGGGAACGGGTCTAGAGCATTTCCCAGCAACTCCGATTCAGTCAGACGGACTGGGAAATGCTCAGATTCAACAATTTAGACCGCTTCCTGGTCGGAAAACCGCACACACTTTTCCGGGAAGCGGTCTAGCGCGCTGCCGCCGCGATGCGGGTGAGCGCAGCTTGGGTGAGATCAGCGAAAGCATCGGCGCTGGGCTGGCGTTTGGGCATGCGGTTGAAGGCGTCGAGCGCAGCGATTTTATAAGCTTCCGCGAGCGTCGGATAGTTGAACGTGTTCTCGACAAAATAATCGAGCCCGCCGCCCAGATTGAGCACCGCTTGGCCGATATGAATAAGCTCGGTGGCGCCTTCGCCAACGATGTGCACGCCCAGCAACCGCTTGGTCTCAATCGCGAAAATCATTTTCATGAAGCCGGTGCTAAGCCCCATGATGTGACCGCGCGATGTCTCACGAAACCGGGCAATGCCCGTTTCGAACGGGATCTTCTTCT
Source organism: Alphaproteobacteria bacterium (assembly GCA_031379565.1). GTDB lineage: Bacteria > Pseudomonadota > Alphaproteobacteria > Caulobacterales > Aquidulcibacteraceae > Vitreimonas. The sequence continues at coordinate 5,488 of JANNFH010000357.1, read as the reverse complement.
CGCGCACCTGTTCTTCGGTCATGCCGATGGTGGAAATCTCCGGCACCGAATAAATTCCATACGGAAAAAATTCCGGCGGCGCATGCGCAGTTTCGCCAAAAGCGTGACAGGCAGCGATGCGCCCCTGCTCCATCGAGGTCGACGCCAGACTCGGAAAGCCGATCACATCGCCCGCCGCATAGATGTGTGAAACCCCAGTGCGAAAATTCGCCTTATCCACCGCCAAACGGCCGCGTTCGTCCGCCGCCAGCCCGCAGGCGGCGAGATTGAGCCGATCGGTTGCGCCTTTGCGCCCGGCCGCGAACAGCACCATCTCCGCGCCGATCTGGCGCCCGTCTTCAAGCGTGATCAGGCAACCCTCCGGCCCCACCCGCTCGACCTTGCGCGGCTTGCTGTTGAAGCGCAGCGAGACGCCACGATCGCGTAAATCGTGGATGAATTCATCGACCAGTTCGCGGTCAATGAATGAGAGCAGCCCCTCGCTCGGCTCGATCAGCGTCACCTTGACGTCCAGCGCCGAGAAGATGGTTGCATATTCAACGCCAATAACACTGGCGCCGATCACGGCGAGCGAACGGGGCACGCGCTTGAGATCGAGGATTTCATCGGCATCGACGATGGCATCGCCATCAAACGGAATGCTGGCAGGCCGGTGCGGCTCGGTGCCGACGGCGATAATGAAACAATCGCCATGGAAATGCTTCACTTCGCCGGTCTCGCCGGTGATCTCGATGGTGTGGGCGTCAAGAAAACGCGCCGAGCCCGCTGCCCAGGCGACGCCGTTGCGGGCGAATTGGTGCTCAAGCACCTCGACCTCGTGGTCGAGCGTGATGGAAAGGCGGCGACGCAAGTCCTCGGCGCTGATGTCGGCCTTGGCGCGGTGTGCGCGCCCGTAAAAGCCGCGCTCCCGCCAACCCGAGAGGTTGAGCACGGTCTCGCGCAGCGTTTTCGACGGAATGGTGCCAGTGTGAACGCACACGCCGCCGACGCGCTGGCCCTTTTCCACCACGAGCACGGATTTCTTCAGCTTGGCCGCCTGAACCGCCGCGCGCCGCCCGGCCGGCCCCGAACCGATGACGATAAGGTCGTAATGCTGCGCCATGGCGCTCAGTCCTGCGCTATTTCCCTCGCCAACAAGTTAAGTTTCGCTAGTGGTCCAATTCCGACATTTGCCTCCCGCTAGGGGCGATCGCCCGAGCAAATGTCAAATTCAAAAGCTCCACTAGCGAATCAATCGAACGACGAATCGCTTGCGCATCGGCGCCAGCACGCGCCAGACACCCTTGAACCCAGGCTCGATGACGAAGGAATCTCCGGCGCTGAAGCGTTGCGGGGCGCCGCCTTCGGGTATGAGTTCACAAGTGCCTTCGAGCACATGGCAAAATTCCCATTCGTCGTAGACGACGCGCCAGGCGCCCGCATCCGCGGACCATTCGCCAACATAGATGTTTTCCGAGGACCGCGTGTCTTCAGACGCGCCTGCGGACCTGAAGGTCCGCGTTCCAAACTCCCGCTCATAATCGATGCTGGTGCGGGTGCTTGGCGCGCCGTCGATCAACCGGTCGGGCGCGATAGGTTCAGCACTAACGGGCGCCTGCCCGTTGATGCGGTGCAACAAATCGGCGCTCACTCACCGCCTGCATCGTCCGCGTTCGGCTTGCCTTCAAACCCCGCCCAGCGGCCGAACATTTCCTCGGCGCGGCGCAAATTCTTGTCGAGCGAAGCCATGGTCTTGGCGAAATCGCCGGCCTCGTCGCCGCGCCAGGCCGCGCGGGCCTGGCCGATGATGACGCCGAGCCCTTGCGAACGCGCCTGACCGGTCATGCCGTCCGCTTCAAGGCCGGCGAGCGCCAGCACCCAACGCGCGCAACGGACGTGACGCTGGTGCGCCGCGCCGATCAGCACCGGATCGCGGTCCTGCCCAACCTCCATCGCCAGTACTGCCGCACGATGAGGCTCCATCGCCTCGAACCGGCGCATGATCAGATCGAACAGGCGATCGCGCACAGTTTGACTTGGGTCGAGCCCGTCCGCGCTGTCGGCTATGGCCCGGTCAAATGCTTCCTCGACGCAATCGACCGCCTCGCCGAGGGAGGCGTGGCACAGGTCGGCCAGCGGCCTGTCCGCCGCCTCGGCCAGCCGCGACAAGGTCACGTCGCGCCAAGGATTTGCCACCGCCAGCGACAAGGCCGCCCGCGCCAGGTCGCGGCGGATCGATGGGTCATGAAACGTCACGGGCGCATGCTCTGAATATTTATTTGCTTTTGGATCAAGGCCCGGCTTGGAGTTCCGGTCAAGGGCAATGCGCCGCCGCTGCTGATAGTATGCGGCTAACAGGGGCGCGGACACTACATGTTAAGCGGCGGGCCGCCGCAAAACGCGCTGGAGGGACAATGGCCGAAGGAAATGCAGGCGCAGCCCAATTCGCCGCGTGCGAGCGTACGCCGGAGGACGCGGCGCACGCTGAGCAGGCGCATCTGGCGCATTGGAACCGACGCCGTCTCGCCATGCAGACGCCCAGCGGCGATTGGCGCGAGCGGTTGCGCGCCGATCACGAGATGCGCCTCGCCGAATTCGCTTTCGTCGAAACGGCGCGCACGGCCCAATCGACGAGGGCTGCGGCTGCGCCGCGGGATGGGCAACAATTCGTGACCTGGTTCGAGGCCCTGAACGAGGACGGGCCAGGCCAAGGCGATACGCTGTTTCCCTGGCTGGCCAGGCACGCAAGCCTGGATCAGATGCGATGGTTCATTGAACAAGAAGTCGCTGGCGAGGCGGGTTTCGACGATCTTGTCGCCATGGCGCAAGTGAAGGCGCCGACCGCCGTCAAGCTCGAACTGGCGCGCAATTATTGGGACGAGATGGGCCGCGGCAATGCCAAGGGCATGCACGGGCCGATGCTCGATCGCTTGGCGCAGGCGCTGAACGTGGCGCCGCGGATTGAAACGACGCTTGCGCCCTCATTGTCGCTCGGCAATCTCATGATCGCCCTCGCCGCCAATCGGGCCTACGCCCATCACGCGCTCGGCGCGCTTGGAATCATCGAACTCACCGCGCCGGGGCGCGCCGTGCACGTGAGCGCCGGATTGAAGCGCCTGGGCGTGGCCGCCAAGGATCGCCACTATTTCGATCTGCACGCCGTTCTCGACGTTTCGCATTCGGAAACATGGAATCGCGAGATATTTATTACCCTGGTCGCCGCCGATCCTGGATGCGCGCGATATATCGCCGAAGGCGCGCTGATGCGGCTGGCCTGCGGGCAAGCCTGCTTTGACGCCTACCGCCGCCATCTCTGGGGCGGCGAAGCCAAAGTGGCGCCGGCGTGAGTGACCTCGCTGTTGAGCGCGGCGCCCTGCTCGATGCGCTGCGCCAGCGAAATTACAGTTTCATTACCCCAACGCCGGCGACGCACGCGCGCATCCTCGCGCGTTCGGATAAAAACCTCGCGCGCGATCTCCGCGACATTTTCGGCTGGAGCCTACCGTTCACACAGGGCCTAATCGACGCTGACTTGTTGGCGCTCATGCGCCGCGCCGGCGCCCTCGCGCAGCACGGCGACGGCTTCATCAGCCGCTTTCGGGTCTCCAGCTTGAGTGGGGACCTCTTCCTGCATTCGGCCTACCCCACGAGGCAACAGGATGCAGTTTTCTTTGGCCCGGACTCTTATCGTTTCGCTGCGTTTGTTGGCGCTGAGTTGCCACGCTTCGGGCCAATCAACCGGCTCGCCGACATCGGCGCTGGGTCGGGCGTGGGCGCCATGGCTGCACAGCGCTGCACGGAAGTTTCACATCTGACCCTCACGGACATCAATCCCGAGGCGCTCGAACTTGCACAGGCGAACTTTCTCCACGCCAACGCTGGGGCTGAAACGGGTCACAGCGTGGAATTCGTCCTTTGCGATGGGCTGGACGAAGTCGATGCGCCCCTGCACGCCATCATCGCCAACCCACCCTACATCATCGACACCGACCGCCGCGCCTATCGCGATGGCGGCCGCATGCTCGGCGCGGAAGTATCGCTGGCTTGGGCTGAAACGGCGGCCAAGAAGCTGGCGTGCGGCGGCGCATTTTTGCTCTACACAGGCAGTGCAATTGTGGGCGGCGAAGACCGCCTGAAGGCGGCGGTGCATGACGTGCTGCGCGGTTTCGATATCTCTTATCGCGAAATAGACCCCGACGTGTTCGGTGAGGAGCTTGAGCGCGCCGATTATGCCGATGTGGAGCGCATCGCCGTGGTCGGCGTCGTCGCGGTGAAGCGCTAGGGCGACACCATGTCCCGCAATGCTGCGGCCAGCAGCTGCGTCGCCTTGGCGCGATCGCGCCAATTCAGCACGACGGCGGGGCCAGTGTCGGTTTTGTTGACATCGACGACGTAGATCCTGCCGCCGGCGCGCTCACGCAGCACGTCAAGCCCACCCCAATCGAGCTGCATTTCCCCACAGAAATGTTCGATCTGCGCGAGCTCAGCTTGCGAAAACACCTCGCCTGGCGCCTTCACCGCGACGGAAGTATTCTGAATCGAAAACCGCGCCGAGGCCGGTTTTTTCTTTACGAACACGACGATTGGTTTTTTGCCCACACACGCGGTACGCAAATCATAGGCCCAGCCATCCTCGGCCTCGGTGGCGATGATGCGTTGATAGGCTTTGCCGGGCGCAGGCGGAAGCGGGCACTGGACGACGCGGCCATCGTGCAGGCCGTTGCCCTCGCCCTTCTCCACCGCCGGGCCGACATGCGATAGCGGGTCAATCGCCAGCGGATAGCCGAACGCGCGCTCCATCACTTCGGCGACCTTGCTCTTCGACACATCGGCGCAGCCGAAATTGAAATGTCGCGCGTGGCCTGGCGGCGGCGGCATCGCCAGAGTCTGATCTTCAAAATAAAACGCAGCATCCGCGTGCTCCGGCCCGCGCGCAAACCGCAGACCGCCCCATACCATCGCCGCCCAAAGGATGTACCACGGGCGCGGCGCATACGGCGTGAACCAGACGCGCGGTCCGGGCTCACGCGTCAGCCGCAGCCAAAGCCCGTGCAGCCGCACGAACGCATAATAAGTGAGCCAGCGGCCGATATCACGCCAGAGTTGGAGATCGTTGTTGATCCAAACGCCCGTCGATTTCACCAGGATACGCCCGTCCTCGAGCCGGAAATCGCCCAGCCAAAGCCCGCGCTGGGTGTTACGCTGGGGAGAAAAGTCGATTGCCGGCATGCCGCGCCGCTAAGGAGCAATCACAGCGCGTTCACTGCGATAATAGAGATAAGTGAAAGTGACCGCCGCCGCGCCAAGCAGATGCCAGATGGCATGACCCTGAAGCAATGAATGTGGCGCGCACAGCGTGAGCGTGTTGTCGAGCGTCCAAATGCCAAACGCGATAGCGTTGGCGAGGAATCCATACCAAAACCAGGCGGTGTTGACGCCTGGGCGGCGTGGCCGCGCGAAAAACAGCTCCATGGCGATCGCAGCCAACAGCACGATTCCGAACAGCCAA
>JANNFH010000336.1:0-4546 GCA_031379565.1 Alphaproteobacteria bacterium | reverse complement strand
CTTGGCTTCGATGTTGTCGTAGGGCGAATAGGCGGCGATGGAATCGTACGCCTCGGCGCTTTCGAGCGGATTGCCCCATTCGGGCCATTCCGGCGGGGTCAGCGGCAGCGAGGCATCACTCATCGTGTTGATGACATCGACGAACGGCACCCCGCCGATCACCCCCGCCCACAAATCCGGGCGCATGTTTGCAGCCGCGCCCACCAACAGCCCGCCAGCCGAGCGGCCCTCGCACACGATGTCGCCGGCGCGTCCATAGCCGAGCGCAATCAGTTCATCGGCGCAGGCGATAAAATCGTTGAACGTGTTGGACTTCTTCTCCAGCCGTCCATCCAGAAACCAGCCAAAGCCCAATTCCGATCCGCCGCGCACATGCGCAATGGCGTAAATCCAACCCCGATCGACCAGGCTCAAGCGTAGAATCGAAAAATCGGCGTCGAGCGAAATGCCGTACGAGCCGTACCCGTAGAGAAACAGCGGCGCCGAGCCGTCAAGCTTTTGCCCGCGCCGCATCAGCACCGTGATCGGAACGCGCGCGCCATCGCCGGCGGTCGCGAACAAGCGCCGCGTTTCATAAGCGGCGGAATCGTGGCCGGAGGGGATTTCCTGGGACTTGCGTAATGTCGCTGAACGCGCCGCCATGTCGTAGTCGAACCATTGCCTTGGCGTCGTGGGCGATTGGTAGATGTAGCGTTGGAGCGGCGTGTCGTATTCGTAGCCGCCGACCAATTCAAGGTCGTAGGCCGCTTCCGCCAAGGCGATATTGTGCTCTTCACCGCCGCGATGGCGAACCACAATCCGCGGTAACGCGCCCACCCGCTCGGCCCGCACCAGGAAATCCCGTGTCGCATCGAGGTCGATGATAAATCGCCCGCTTTCATGGGCGACGAATTCACGCCAGTGCGCGCGCGAGGTCGCGCCCGGTTCGCAGACCATGATTTTGAAATCCACGGCGCCATCGGCATTCGTCAGCACGTACCAGCGCCCGTCCCAATGCGTCGGCGTGTAGAGCAAGTCCGGCTCACGCGCGTGAAACAAAAATGGCGCAGCACTCGGATCGCTGGCCGGGATCAGATGATATTCCGTTTGGCTGTGATTGCCGGCGTGAATCAGAATGAAATCGCGGCTTTCGCTGACGCCAACGCCAAGAAAAAAACCGTCGTCTGGCTCGTCATAGACCAGCACGTCCTCACCGCCGCGGGCGGGGCGGCGATAGATTTTCGCCGGGCGGCCGTTGTCATCGCGATAGGTCCAAAACAGGAATTGTGAATCCGGCGACCAGACGAAATCGCCGGTGCAATTGGCGATCGTGTGCGGTAGCACTTCGCCGCTCGCCAGGTCTTTCACATGGATGGCGTAGATTTCCGCGCCTTGCTCGTCGGCCGCGTAGGCGAAGAGATCGTGGCTCGGCGCGTGCTGCGCGGAGACAACTTTGTAATAGTGCTTGCCCAGCGCCAGCGCATCAACGTCAATCAGAATTTGCTCGGCGCCATCGCCGCCGCGTGGCTTGCGAACATAGAGCGGATGCTGCGCGCCGGTCACGAAACGGCGGTAATAATCCCACGGTCCATCGGGCGTGGGCACGCTGGCATCGTCTTCCTTCACCCGGCCGCGCATCTCCTGGTAAAGCTGCTCCTGCAGCGCTTCCGTGCCGGCCATCCTATGCTTGGTATAGGCATTCTCGGCCTCAAGGTGCGCACGGATGTCGGCGCGCAGCAGCGTGGGATCGCGCATCACCGCCTGCCAATTGTCGTCCTTAAGCCAGGCATAATCGTCGATGCGAACGCGCCCGACTTGCTCGATGCGCTTGGGCACGCGCTGCGCCAGTGGGGGGAGGAGGGCGTCCGTCATTTGTGCTTTCTCCTCATTCCAGCCGCATCAGCAGCGCGGTGGCGTCATCGCTGCGTTTAAAGCGCGGATGCAGCGCGCCGCCGGCATCGGCCAACTCGATCGCGCGTAATTCACGGCCCAATTCTTGTAGCCCCTTGCCCATCGCCGCGCGCACCAAACCGACCGAATCATAGGCGCCGTAGCGATCGCAGAGCGCGGTGAAGCCATCGCTCGCCAGCAGAATGTGCGCTGGGCGATGTAGTTTCAACGTCCACATCGCCGCGTGCTGGGCGCAAGCGGGGTCGAGGCTGAACGTCCACGCGCCGCCCTCCATGTTCAATCTCGCGCGCATGGCGCGCAACATGGCGATGGTCTGGGTGCGGTCGAGCAAGCCCTTGTCGCCATCGCTCTGCTGGGCGGCAAGGCGTGCTTCCGCTTGCGCATGCTCCGGCGCCGCGCCGCCTTCCAGCAGCACCCCGTCCGCGCCGAGCGCGAGCAGGCGGCAATCGCCAAGATGCAGCCCCGCCAATTGATCGTCCTGCTCGGCGCAGAGCAGCAGCGAAGCCACCGGCCATTTCCACCGTTCCGTCGGCGCGCCGCCGGCGCGGCGCAAAAACGCCGCGCGCGCTTCGGCGCTGGCGCCCTCGACCAGCTTGCGCAAATCGCCGCCGCCCGATTGAGCGTGAAGATAGGCATTGGCGCGATGGGCTACCCAGCTTGCGTCAGAGGCAGCGCCTGAAAGCGGCGCATCGTCAAGGTCGGTGGCGCCGTCAATCACCCAAGCGCAACCCCCGGCAAATCCGAGCGCATCGTCATTCTGCTTGGCCCGGTCGCCCGCGAGCGAGATCGCTTCAACAAAGGTGAGCATCAGGCCGGGTAGAGCAGCGCTACGGTTTCAGCCACGCAGGCCGGGCGCTCCTCATTCTCCACTTCAATGGTGCATTCGTTGATCACCTGCAACGCCCCGGCGCGCGGTTCGACCTTCAGCACTTTCAGCCGCAGCCGAATGCGCGAACCTACCGGCGCCATGCTGGTGAAGCGCACCTTGTTGGAGCCGTAATTGATGCCGCGCCCGACGCCCTGATAGGCGATTATGTTGCGGGCCAGGAACGGGATCAGCGACACCACCAGATAACCGTGCGCGATCGGGGCGCCCAATTCCTTGGTCGCGCGCTCAATATCGACATGAATCCATTGGTGATCGCCGGTGGCGTCGGCGAAGCGATTGACCCGGTCCTGGGTGATTTCCAGCCAATCGGAAACGCCAATTTCCTGGCCGACTAGGTCCGGCAAATCGGCCAACGCTATTTCGCGCATGCAATTCTCCTCGTTCGCGATCAGGTAGGGCTTGGCGCGAAGCGTGTCGATGCCCTCCAAAACACTACCAACGATCGGCGGGCCGAGCGGCTTTCTGGCGCCTTCCCCCCGCTAGCAACACCGTTTAAGCCGCGCCCATGTCCAAGCAGCTCGATCCGACCGCGCCCGGAACCCAGGCGCTCGCCGAAGAATTCGGCCTCTCCAGGGAAGAATACGGTCAGATCCTGGAAAAGCTCGGCCGCACGCCGAACGTCACCGAGCTTGGCATCTTCTCAGTGATGTGGAGCGAGCATTGCTCGTACAAATCCACCCGCGTGCATCTGGCGAAATTTCCCACCAAGGCGCCGCACGTGATTTACGGCCCCGGCGAGAATGCGGGCGCCATCGACATTGGCGAGGGCCCAGATGGCGTAGGAATGGCCGCCATCTTCAAGATGGAGAGCCACAACCACCCCAGCTTCATCGAACCTTATCAGGGCGCGGCAACCGGCGTCGGCGGCATCTTGCGCGACGTCTTCACCATGGGCGCGCGCCCGGTGGCGATCATGAACGCGCTGCGGTTTGGCGATCCCTCGCATCCGAAAACGCGCCGCTTGGTTGAGGGCGTGGTCTCCGGCATTGCCGGTTACGGCAATTGCGTTGGCGTGCCGACCGTGGGCGGTGAGACCAATTTCCATGCCCGTTACAATGGCAACATTCTGGTCAACGTGTTTTGCCTCGGCATCGCCCGCAAGGACAAGATATTCACCAGCGCCGCCAAGGGCGCGGGCAATTCGGTGCTCTATGTCGGCGCCAAGACCGGTCGCGACGGCATTCACGGCGCCACCATGGCGAGCGCGGAATTCGTCGAGGGCGACGATAGCCAGCGTCCAACTGTTCAAGTCGGCGATCCGTTTCTGGAAAAGCTGCTGATCGAAGCGTGCCTCGAACTGATGGAAACCGACGCCATTATCGGCATCCAGGACATGGGCGCTGCGGGCTTGACTTCATCTTCCATTGAAATGGCGTCCAAGGGCGGCGCCGGCATTGAGCTTGATCTTGACGCTGTGCCCGCGCGCGAAGAAGGCATGAGTCCCTACGAATTCATGCTCTCGGAAAGCCAAGAGCGCATGTTGATGACGCTGAAGCCCGGCCGCGAAGCCGAGGCACAAGCCATCTTCGACAAATGGGGTCTCGACGCGGCGATCATCGGCGTGACCACCGATACCGGTCGTCTGGTGCTGCGTTGGCGCGGCGAAACCGTGTGCGATTTGCCGCTTGGGCCGCTGGCGGACGAAGCGCCAAAATACGAGCGGGCTTACACGCTGCCGCCGCGATTTTTTCCTCCCCCGCTTGCGGGGGAGGTCCGAGCGCAGCGAGGGGAGGGGGTAAGTTCGCTCAACGTCGAGCGCGCGGCGGG
>JANNFH010000327.1:0-2427 GCA_031379565.1 Alphaproteobacteria bacterium | reverse complement strand
GGTTTTCGTGGCCCGGTCCCGCCCTTTCGTCCCAAGGTTACGGGCCGGGGCGTCGCTCAAGACCGATTGTTTGCGGCGAGTACGCGTTCGCGGGAGCGCGCCGGAATTCAGACCGTTACACTCTCGCGAGGCATATTAGTGTAGTGGCGTGCTCTCTCGCTTTCCCGAGCAGCGCCAAGTAAAGCCAGCGTCGAGTTTCACCCCACCCCCTGCCCCCTCCCCTCGCGGGGAGGGGTGTTGGAGCGCCATGTCTGAAGACGTCGAAGAAACACGTAGCGGCGAAACCCGCGCCATTGTCGCCCCCGCGGACGCGGCGGGCGAGCGCGTTGATGTGTGGCTGACCAAGGTTTGGCCGGACCTTACCCGCTCGCGCGTGCAGGGGCTGATCGGCGCGGTGAAACTGAGCGTCGGCGGCGAGGCCGTCACCCATGCCAAGGACAAGGTGTGCGCGGGCGCGACCTATGAGCTGCAATTGCCGCCGCCCGAGCCCGCCTCGCCGCTGCCTGAAGCGATCGCGCTCGATATTATTTACGAGGACGCGCACCTGGTCGTCGTCAACAAGGCCTCCGGCATGGCGATGCACCCTGCCCCCGGCTCGATGCACGGCACGCTGGTGAATGCGCTGCTGGCCCATTGCGGCGACACGCTCTCGGGCATTGGCGGGGTGGCGCGGCCTGGCATCGTCCACCGCATCGACAAGGATACAACCGGGCTGGTGGTTGTGGCTAAAAGCGACGCCGCGCATCAAGGATTGGCCAAGCTGTTTTTCAAACATGACCTCGAACGGGTTTATTACGCGGTGACGCGCGGCGCACCGAAGGAGCGCAGCGGCCGGATCGAAAACCGCCTGGTTCGCTCAAGCGAGGATCGCCGCAAATTCGTAGTGACGCGCAATCCGGAAACGGAAGCGGGCAAAACCGCGATCACCGATTATTGGATCGTGGAGTCCTTCGGCCAGCTCATCGGCGCCTCGGCGGGGCGTCCCGCCGCGGCGCTGGTGGAGTGCCGATTGATGACCGGTCGCACGCACCAGATTCGCGCCCAGCTCGCCCATCTCGGCGCGCCCTTGATTGGCGATCCGCTCTACGGCAAGCAGCGCGCGCTCAAGGCCGATGGCCCGCGCGGAGAAGCCGCCGACGCCGCCGCCCGCGCTTTTCCGCGCCAAGCGCTGCACGCGGCGGTGCTGGGCTTTGTGCATCCGGTGACGTGCGCAGAGCTGCGCTTTACCAGCGATTTGCCGGCGGACATGGGCGAGTTGCTGAACATGCTGCGCCGGCTTTAGCCGCGGCTTCGACGATGATCGTTTCGGTCTCGGAAATTTGAAGTTGCCCGAAAGTTCCAGCGCATGCAGCTATCCCTTGTAGGTGAGCGAATCAGGAACGCCAGCGCTAGAATCGTCGCAGATTTTGACCTCGACACCGGTATTTTTATGTGTTCTATATTTGTTCTGTCGAGTGCGGCGCCCCGCCCCGGTTTCGGCGCCAGGCGATCGTAGGTTTTCGAAACGGTCGCTGAGGGCCGCTCGCGAAGCTGGAAAGGCTACCTATATTAGCAGCTCGCAACGCAACCGCGCCGGCAGTTCGGACGTAGCACCGAGGCACTGGCGCGAAATGCGCGAAGCGAACGGAGGGGCAATCGAAATATGGCGTCTACCGCGCTCACACTCGCACTTTCGCCCGAGCAGGGCTTGCAACGGTATCTCTCGGAGATCCGCAAGTTCCCGATGCTGGCGAAGGAAGAAGAATTCATGCTGGCCAAGCGCTGGACCGAACACGGCGATGCGCCCTCCGCGCACAAGCTGGTGACCTCGCATCTGCGCTTGGTGGCCAAAATCGCCATGGGCTATCGCGGCTACGGCCTGCCAATCGGGGAAGTGATTTCCGAGGGCAATGTCGGGCTGATGCAGGCGGTCAAGAAATTATCCCGACAAAGGCTTTCGCCTGGCCACTTATGCGATGTGGTGGATTCGCGCGGCGATCCAGGAATACATTTTGCGCTCGTGGAGCCTGGTGAAAATGGGCACCACGGCGGCGCAGAAGAAGTTGTTCTTTAATCTGCGACGCATGAAGGGCGAGATGGCCGCGCTTGAGGAAGGCGATCTGAAACCCGATCAGGTCGCCACCATCGCCCACAAGCTTGCTGTCACTGAGAATGAAGTCATTTCGATGAACCGGCGGCTCGGCGGCGGCGGCGACGCTAGCCTCAACGCGCCGATCGTCTCGGACGGCGAAAGCGAATGGATGGATTGGCTCTCCGACGACACTCAGGAAAGCCAGGAAACCACGTTGGCCAATTCCGAGGAATTCGGCGCCCGCATGGGCCTGCTGCAAGAAGCCATGAGCGAGTTGAGCGACCGCGAGCGCCACATCATCCGCGAGCGGCGGCTGAAAGATGAGCCGGCGACGTTGGAGGATCTCTCCAAGGAGT
>JANNFH010000284.1:0-3271 GCA_031379565.1 Alphaproteobacteria bacterium | reverse complement strand
AGGATTTTGGCCGCGTCAGATTGTGGAAGCCGATTACGGAGAGAGCGCCGCCGCGCCCCGTGTCCTTGCAGCCGGTCCAACACAAGCCAGGATCGAGATAGTCGCAGCGGTTCATGAAAATGGTCCCGGTTTCGACTAGCGCGCCAATGGCTTGCGCACGATCGGTATCCTTGGTCCAAATCGAAGCGGTAAGCCCATAATCGCTGTCGTTCATGAACGCGATCGCATCTGCATCGGACTTCACCTTCATGACCCCGACCACCGGCCCAAAGCTCTCCTCGCGCATCACCCGCATCGAATGATCCACGTCGATCAGGATTTGCGGCGCCAGATAGGGTGTTCCAGGTTTGTCGGCAGGAAAACCCTTCGCGTCAATCAGGGCGCGGGCGCCGGCGCGGACGGCCTCCTCCGTTTGGCTCCGCACCAAATCAGCAAAGCGCGTCTGCGCCATCGGCCCAAGCGTCGACTCTGGATCAAGCGGGTTGCCCAGCTTGTAGGCGCGCGTAAGCGCAACTGCTTCTTCAACGAAGCGATCGAACAAGGGCTCAGCCACATAGATTCGCTCGATGCCGCAGCAACATTGACCGGAATTATACATCGCGCCGTCAACCAAAGTTTCCACCGCGCGCGTCACGTCGGCGTCTTCGCACACATAGGCGGGGTCCTTGCCGCCAAGTTCGAGGCCAAGACCTGTGAAGCTGCCGGCAGCGGCGCGTTCAACGGCCTTGCCGCCGCCGACCGAGCCAGTGAAATTCGCGAAATCCACCGCGCCGGCGCAGAGCAGTGCTTCCGTGGTTTGATGGTCGAGCGCAAGGTTGCGGAAGAGGCCGCGCGGCAGATCGGACGCATCCGCGGCCTGTTGAAACCGCTCACCCACCAGCAGCGTCTGCGTCGCGTGCTTGAGCACCACCGCGTTGCCCGCCATGAGCGCCGGCACGACAGTGTTGATGGCCGTGAGGTAGGGATAATTCCAAGGCGCGATCACCATCACCAATCCAAGCGGCTCGCGGGCGATGAAGCGGCGGAACGCGGCGCTGTTTTCGACACTGATCGGCGCCAGCGCGCTTTCAGCGATGCCGGCCATGTAGTCGGCGCGCTCCTTGACACCGCCGAACTCGCCGCCATAGCGCACCGGCCTGCCCATCTGCCAAGCAAGCTCTGGCACCATGGAATCCTTCATCGCAAGCAGCGCGGTCACGAAGCTCTGCACTGCCGCGACCCGCTCCGCGATCGGGCGCCCGGCCCAATCGCGTTGCATCTCACGCGCCTCGGCGATAGCGGCGCGCGCCGCGTCAAGGCTCGCACTCTCACGCTCGGCATAGACTGACCCGTCAACCGGGGACATAAGCTTCAGTATCGTCATGATCGCCTCAATAGCGTTCGAAACCGCGCATCAAGTCCCAATCGGTAATGCGTCTATCGTTTTCAAGCTGCTCCCAGTTCGCGGTATGAATATAGTGCCCGACCACTCCATCGCCCAGCGCTTCGCGTATCATCGACGAGCCCGCGAAGGCCGCTGTCGCCTCACGCAAAGTACGGGGAATGTCGCGTAATTCCGCTTGCGTATAGGCGTCGCCAACGAACGGAGCGGAAAGCACGAGTTTTTCCTCGACGCCCTTGAGGCCCGCCGCAATCAAGCCTGCGAATGCGAGGTACGGGTTGAGATCGGCGCCGCCAATACGGCACTCAATGCGCACCGCGCTCGACCCCGCGCCGCAGAGCCGAAAACCGGCGGTGCGATTGTCATCGCTCCAAACCAGTTTGGTCGGCGCGAAGGTGCCGGCCATGAAGCGCTTGTAGGAATTGATGTACGGCGCAAGCAGCAATGTAAGATCGGGCGCATATTTGATTTGCCCAGCCAGGAATTGCTTCATTACCTCGGACATGCCGAGCTTGTCTTTGGCGTCGCGGAACAATGGCGTTTTGCCAGCCTTGTCCCAAAGTGACATATGGATGTGGCACGATGAACCGGCGAGGTCGTAACGCCACTTGGCCATGAACGTGATCGCCTTGCCATGCTGACAAGCGATTTCCTTCATGCCGTTCTTCATGATCACGTGGCGGTCGGCCATTGTCAGCGCGTCGGCGTAGCGGACGTTGAGCTCTTCTTGGCCCGGCCCCCATTCGCCTTTGGAATTCTCCACAGGTATGCCGGCCTTCTGCAGGCCGTTGCGCATGGCGCGCATCACTGGCTCTTCCTTGGACGTCTGCAGGATGTGGTAGTCCTGGATATAATCACCGGCCGTGATGGCGTCGCGATAGTGCTTCTGACGCAGACTGCGATAATCTTCGTCGAACAAATAGAATTCGAGTTCGGAGGCGGTGAACGCTGCAATTCCCAACGCGTTCAAGCGCTCAAGCTGCGCCTTTAGAATTGAGCGTGGCGCGTGCGGGATGGGTTTGTGATCATGGTGGTCTTCTAGGTCGCAGAGAACCAAGGCTGTGCCCGGTAGCCACGGCGTTAGCCGAAGCGTCGACAGGTCCGGCTTCATCACGAAATCGCCGTATCCGCGCTGCCAACTCGACGCCTCGTAGCCGGGCACCGGCTCCATATCGATATCATTGGCAAGGAGATAATCGCAGGCGTGGGTTTCCTCGTAGGCGCCGTCGACGAAGAATTGCGCTTGGAAGCGCTTGCCGACCAAACGACCCTGCATATCCGGAAAACAGACCAGCACCGTGTCGACATCGCCAGCGGCGGTGAGTTTCTTCAACGCGTCGAGCGTGAGCATGCCGTCCATGAAAATCCTCAACGCAATATGTGGCAGTTTAAATGAAAATCGCCGGCCACCTGAGTTTGCAGGTGACCGGCAACACGATTCCGTCCCGTTATCGCTTCACTTGCCCCACCGCAACCTCCGCCGCGGCGATCGCCGCTTGGCGGGCGGCTACATCGGCTTCGCTGACCGGCGGCCCCTTGAAACGTCGCATTTCGAGTCCGAACCACACGATTGCGGTTATCCCCGCGATCCAAGCAAGGAAGATCAGCGCCTTTTCATTCGGCGGCTGAGTGCCGATGTAGAAAATGAAGCCGGCAATCACGATGCATAGGAAAGCAACCACTCTGAACAGCGGCCCCATGTCCCATGGCCCCATGGTTTTCCACTTGTTGCCGTAAGCGAAAAGACCCGCCGCAAGCGGCATGGCGTAGGAAACATAGAGCGCGATAGACGTCACGGCCACGGCCACGGAATAGGCGTCGGCGTAAGCAACGAAGGCGACAGCCAACCCGGCGCCAGTCCAGATCGCCGCGACCGGCACGCGCCATTTC
>JANNFH010000275.1:0-3475 GCA_031379565.1 Alphaproteobacteria bacterium | reverse complement strand
ACGATTTCGCCACTCGCCTGGTCTACGATGAGGCAGCCGACCGGGGTTTCGCCCGAAACCGCGGCGGCCTCCGCCAGCGCCAGCGCCCGGCCCATGTAATCGTCGTCGCTCATGCGCGGAGCAGCTCTTTGCGGTCCGTGGCCGTGCACCGGCGCCAACCCGTCTCGAATTGTGCTTCCAGCCCTGGTATCACCCGCCAGCGATAGATCAGCACGAACATGACCAAACCCTCCTCCGATCTTTCTAGCGTAGAAGGCGAGCGCATCGCCAAATTCCTGGCCCGCGCCGGCCTGTGCTCGCGCCGCGACGCCGAGCGGCTGATCGCCGAGGGCCGCGTCAAGCTCAACGGCTTGAAGCTCGATACGCCCGCGGTGAAGGTCACGGCCAAGGATAAGGTCAGCGTCGATGGCCGCGTGATTGGCGTCGCTGAGCCAACGCGGCTCTGGCGCTACCACAAGCCTTCGGGACTGGTGACCACCCATCGCGACCCCGCCGGGCGCGCGACCGTGTTCGAGCGCCTGCCCGATGAGCTGCCGCGCGTAATCTCGGTGGGGCGGCTCGATCTCACCTCCGAGGGCCTCTTGTTGCTCACCAATGACGGCGCCCTAGCGCGTCAGCTGGAACTGCCCGCCAATGGCTGGCTGCGCCGCTACCGCGCCCGCGCCTTCGGGCGGATCACCCAGGTAGAATTGGGCGCCCTCAAGGACGGCATCACCATAGATGGCGTGCGTTACGGCGCCATCGAAGCAAAGCTCGAAAGCGCCAAGGGCGCCAATGCCTGGATCGCGCTCTCAATCAGCGAGGGCAAGAACCGCGAAGTGCGCCGCGTGCTCGAAGCGCTTGGGCTCAAGGTCAATCGGCTGATCCGCATCGCCTACGGGCCGTTCCAGCTTGGTACGTTGGCGCCGGGCGCGGTGGAGGAAATCCCAGGCAAGGTGCTGCGCGATCAGCTCGGGACGAAACGCGCTAAGCGCGTCTAGTGCGCGGGCGCAGCGCCATCGGAAAGCATTTCGGGCAAGTCAGGCATGCTGCCTGCTGGCAACAGATCGTGCAGATCCTCCCATATCATCTGTACACCCGCTAAGACGATCACGCCGACGCCGATAAAAGCGAGCCAGCGATAACGGCCAATCACCTTGGCGATGAAATTCGCCGCCACCGCCATCATCACGACCGAAAGCACTAGCCCGAAGGTCATGATCGCGGGGTTGTGCCGCGACACGCCGGCGACCGCGAGCACATTGTCGAGCGACATCGATACATCCGCGACGATGATCGTAAAC
Organism: Alphaproteobacteria bacterium; assembly: GCA_031379565.1. GTDB lineage: Bacteria > Pseudomonadota > Alphaproteobacteria > Caulobacterales > Aquidulcibacteraceae > Vitreimonas. The sequence continues at coordinate 2,192 of JANNFH010000275.1, read as the reverse complement.
AACGCCCGCGCCAAACTGGTCTCCGCCTTGACCTCAGCTTCATGGGCCGCTGCGTGGGCGGCGAGGTCGCGCCACATCCGCCACGCCACCCAAAACAGCAAGACGCCTCCGGCAAGAAGAATACCGGGAATTTCAAGGAGTTGCACCGTGACAAGCGCAAAGCCGATGCGGAGCACAAGCGCGCCGACCACGCCCCAGAATATGGCTTGTCGCCGTTGCGCCGGCGGAAGCGCCGAGGCCGCCAGGCCCACAGCGACGGCATTATCACCGGCGAGCGCGAGGTCGATCAGGATGACCTGAAACAGCGCCGTGAAATCGGCGACACTTAGCTCAAGCATGCGATCCTCATGGCGGCAGTACGGCGTGGCCGCCAAGCCAAGTAGGCGGCGGAGGCACGTAGACAGGCAAAAAGATGCTGAGATCGTCCCAGATCATCATCATTCCTGCGAACACGATAACAACAATGCCGACATGACCGATCCAACGATGCCTGTCGATGACCCGCGCGATCCAGGACGCGGCCACGCCCATCAGCACCACCGACAAGACCAGGCCAAACGCCATGATGGCAGGGCTGTTGCGCGCCACACCTGCCACGGCGAGCACGTTGTCAAGCGACATGGCGATGTTGGCGATGACGATTGAAAACATCGCTCGCGCAAAGCTGGGCTGCGCACCGTGATTCGATGGGGCCGCGGCGCCGAACGGATTGAGTGCGTCAAGCGCAGCATTTGCTTCCGCCTTCGCATGCGCGGCCAGGTCAGCCCACATGCGCCAAGCGATCCAGAACAACATCAAGCCGCCGACGAGCAGGATGCCGCGGATGTGTAACAATTCCACAGTTAGGAGTCCGAAGGCGACGCGCAGCAATAACGCGAGTCCCACGCCCCACACCACGGCTCGGCGGCGCTGCACCGCCGGCAACGCGGCAGCGGCCAGCCCCACGGCGACAGCGTTATCCGCCGATAACGCGAGGTCGATCAAAATGACGGCGAAGAAGGCGCCGACGTCGGCGATGATCGCATCCACTTAGCTTTTACCCCACGTGCGGCTAACGGCCTTGTTCGCGAACCCGCGTCATTGGTCAAGCGCCGGGCGACAGCGCCCCACGAGCACTTTCCTGCCCCCGTCGGCGGAATGAACACGTCAACCGCGCCTGAATTGAGAGCAGGCGCGTTCGGCTTCCCCGCTCATGCGCGGGCGCGCGCCTAGGCCGAAGTGGCGCCATCTTGGCCTGCCAACGTCGCCACCGCGACGGCAAGGCCGGCCGACGGCATCTGAGCCCTGCCCCCGGTCATGCTTTCGCCATAGCCTGTGGATGCCGAGCTCTTGCAGGGCTGACATCAGCACGTCATTTCAACGACATGCGTATCATTGGCGGCAAGTTCAAAAGCCGGGCGCTCACCGCCCCTGTTGGCCTCGCCACGCGCCCCACCGCCGACCGCGTGCGCGAGAGCGTTTTCAACGTGCTTGAGCACGCCGATTGGTCGCCTGGCCTGGAGGGTCGCCGCGTGCTCGACCTGTTTGCGGGCGCGGGCGCGCTGGGGCTGGAAGCCTTGTCGCGCGGGGCGGCTTTCGCGCTGTTCGTGGACACCGACGCCTCCGCCCGCGCCGCCATGCGTGACAATATCGAGGCGCTTGGCCTGTTCGGCGTAAGCCGTATCCATCGCCGTGACGCCACCGATTTGGGCGCTAAGCCAGCGGGGCTCGGCGCGCCCTTCGACCTGGTGCTTCTTGATCCGCCTTATGGCCGCGGCCTTGGCGATACAGCGTTGGCGCAGCTCGGGCCAGGCGGTTGGATCGGCGCGGACGCGCTGATCGTATTCGAATGCGGCGCTAACGAGGCGCCGTTGACACCCGGCTTCACGCTGCTCGACGCACGCACTTACGGCGCGGCGAAAGTGCTGTTCCTCAAGCCAGCTTGATTAGGGGCTCGGCGCGCGCTGTTGCTGCACCGGCGCAGGTTCCTCTGGCGCGCGGCGCAATTGCGGCGCGAGCTCCACCCGCGAGCGCAATGGCGCACGCAGCACGCGCTGGCAACGTTCGAGCAGCTCTTGGTCCGGCGCGGCGACGTCGTGGCTCTCCTGCGCTTGGCGCAAGCGTTCACAGGCTTCGCGCGAGCGGCCGCTGCGGTCGAGCGCGCGCACCAATTGCTGCGCGTCCGCTTCCAGCGCTTCACCGGCCGCCGAGTC
>JANNFH010000274.1:0-1633 GCA_031379565.1 Alphaproteobacteria bacterium | reverse complement strand
ACGCAGCCGATCAGATTCAGACGCTTTTAAGTGTTGCGTTGAGTGCATAAACTCGCGTCATGCATTTCTCAAACAACAACCAAGGATCAGAGCGATGTTTCGATTGATCGGCACGCTGCTTGCGGGCTTTGCGTTTTTCGCGCCTTCGGCGAACGCCGCCAACAGCGATTACCTGGATCCTCAGGGCCGGTTTTCGGTCGGCGTGCCGGCGGATTGGACCGCGGGCGGCGTGGAATCGCCGGAGATTGCGGCGATCATGGTGGGCGGGAACGACAAGGGTCTCGTTGGCATCTGTTTGATTTCGGTCACGAACGTGCCGGAGACGAAGTCGGCTTCGCAAAGCGAACTTGATGAAGCTCTCACGCAAGCGTTTACCCCTGAGTTTTGGAAACTGTCCGTGCAAGCCGGCGGCGCGAGCGACGTCGTCGTCCATTCGACGAGCGCGCGCGAGCAGGGTGGACACAGAGTTCACTCAGTGGTCATGACGATGAGCATCAAGTCGAAAGAGGGCCCTCAGCCGATGAAGGGCAAGCAAGAGGTCCATGGCTTGCCTGGCGTGATGCACGTGCTTGCTTGCGTCACTCAGCCGGAGACATTCGATGTGGCGCTCGCCGACTTCGACGCTATATTTCTGTCGTACCGCGCCAACCGTGGATTGGTCTCGCAGGCGCCGTCGGGCGGGCGATCGGTCATGACGCTCTATTCCAAACCCAATTTCGAAGGCACGGCGCGCGTGCTGTCTCATGACGTGGCCGACTTCACTGCACTGGGTTTGAGCGCGGCTCCAGCCAGCGTCTCCGCCGCGGGCTTCGGCCGATGGGAAGCGTGCGAGGGCGCGCGCTTCACCGGCGCCTGCCGCGCGCTTTCGGCGGTGGAGAGCGCGACGCGCGGCCAGGCGCTGCGTTTGGGTTCGGTTCGCCGCATACAAGGCAACGATCCGAGGGGCGTGGCGGGTGTCGTCAGCACCGCGGCGGGGATTGCGCTCCAAGGTGCTGCAGAGCGTGTGGTGGCGGGGCGGTAGGTTCAAGCGGCACGGCGGGGGGGGGTGGCAGGCGCATTGAATGAGTGCACTGTCACCGAAATTCTTAGGGTGCCATGAAATTTGTATCGGCGGGCCGGTGTGGAGTGAAGCGACTCTATCGCTATCAACCCTTCAACCCAGACTGGATTGCTCACCTATTATCCACGCACCTGATGCATTTTTCGATTCCTAGCGGATTTAACGATCCGTGGGACTGTCAGCCATGTTTTCGCGAGGCGGACTCGACCGACCCGAACTTCGATGAGCGACATCTTCGAATGTTGGATCAAGCTGCCGAGAACCGGGGCGTTCCGCTATCCGAAGCCGAGCGCGCAAGGCGTCGCGCGTTGGTGCAGGCCGGAGAGGTGCGTTTGGCGCCGTTGATCCGTGAGAGTTCGGAAGCAACGGCCAAGGGTCTTGCTGAGAGATTTCGCGTTGCGTGTCTCGCGACCGCTCCAACGCATCCTCTCATGTGGTCACACTATGCCGAAAAACACCACGGTGTCTGCTTGGAGTTTGGCACCGATAACGTCCACTTCGACGGCGCGCTAAAGGTCGAGTACTTGGACGAGTACCCGGTTTTCGAGCTGGCGGACAACGACGACTCTAAGG
>JANNFH010000222.1:0-2394 GCA_031379565.1 Alphaproteobacteria bacterium | reverse complement strand
CGGCGGAACGGCAGCGCGTGGGTGAGGTCGAGCAGCACGCCGCCGGAATAGGTGACCCCCGCCAGCACCAGCAGCCAGAACGCCGCCGGCGGCAGCGTCGGCGCCACCGGCCCCAGCACCAGCACCGCCAGCCAGCCAAAGGCGAGATAGATCACGCACCAGGCCTTGTCGGACACATGGGTCCAGAACACCTTGCCAGCCGCCCCCGCCAGCGCCGCGAGCCAGATCGCCACCGTCACCCAGAGCGCGAAGTCCGGCGGCAGCAGCTTGATGGTAAACGGCGTGTAGGAGCCGGCGATCATCAAGAAAATGGCGGCTTCATCGATGCGGCGCAGCAACCGGCGCGCGCGCGAGGGGCGGGTAAGGTTGTACACCGCCGACGCGGCCAGCATCGCCATCATGCAAAGCGCGTAGAGCGCGCTGGCTGTAGCCATCGGCACGCCGCGATGGGCGAGCGCGACCGCGACCAGCAAACCGCCCCCGATCAAGGCCGCGGCGAGGCCAACCGCATGCACGATGCCGTCGGCCGCGTGCTCGACGCGGTTTGGATAATGTTCGACGAGTTCGTGCTCGTCGGCTTCCAACAAATGCCCCAACGACATGGTCACGGGCTTTCTGCACGAGGACGTGGTGTTTCGATGAAGGTAAATCATCGGGATTAACGTCCGATGATGGAATGCGTGATTTTTGGGCCGCACAATCGCGGACACCTCGCACACTAACGTTACCTTCGTAGCGTGGCGGAACGGTCACGCGGTGAAGCGCTACTTCGGAGCGCCGGCTTCCAGCCGGCAAGCGGTGCTTCCACTTGCACAGGCCTGGGGGTTTGTTCGCACGGTGTGCCGGCTAGGGACACTCTGAACAAGTCATCGATTCACGGCGCCTGCGAAGCAGTATAAACTTTGGTCCTGGTTTTTCAAAGCTGGGGCCTGACGATGAAGCACAAGCAGAAGACATTCGCGGCTTTGGGCGCGGCGACGGGGTTTGAGCTGCACGCCAAGGCGACGCGGCGGGCTTTGTTTCTGGCGGAAATGGAAAAAGTGGTTCCGTGGAAGCGCCTGATCGCGCTGATCGAGCCTTTTTATCCCAAAGCCGGCAATGGCCGCCCGCCCGTGGGTTTGGAGCGGATGCTGCGGATATATTTCCTGCAAGCCTGGTTCAATCTGTCGGACCCGGCAGCGGAAGAAGCGCTCTACGATTCCCTCACCATGCGCGCTTTCGCCGGCATCGATCTCGGCGCCGAGCCGGCCCCGGACGAGACCACGATTCTCCGCTTCCGGCATTTGCTCGAAGCCCACGATCTGGGCGCGCGCATCTTCGAAGAAGTGCATGTGCATCTTGAAGCGGGCGGCTTGAAAGTCGCCACTGGCACGATCGTCGATGCGACCATCATCCATGCGCCGTCCTCGACCAAGAACAAAGACAAGGCCCGCGATCCCGACATGCATCAAACCAAGAAGGGAAACCAATGGTATTTCGGTATGAAGGCCCATGTCGGCGTCGATAGCAAAAGCAAGATCATCCATGCGGTTGTCGCCACGGCGGCGAATGTCGCCGACAGCGCTGTGCTCGGCGATCTGTTGCACGGCGAGGAGACCCGGGTGTGGGGCGACCAAGCCTATCGCGGTCAGCGCGAATTGATCAGGGAGCACGCGCCGAAGGCCAAGGATTTCACCAACAAGCGTTATCGCCAGAACGGCGTTGTCGACGAAGTCGAGCGCGCCAAGAACCGCACCAAGTCGAAGGTGCGGGCCAAGGGCGAGCACCCCTTCGCCATCATCAAATTGGTGTTCGGCTTCGTCAAGACGCGCTATCGCGGGCTCGAAAAGAACGCCCATCGCTTGTTCGTCACCTGCGCGCTGGCCAATCTCTACATGGCGCGGCGAAAACTCATGGCCGCGGCGGCGTAATTGCGCCCAGAGCACGGAAAAAGCGGACGACGACCGCGAAAACGCAGCAAAATCTCCGCGCTCCAGCTCATTTTTCGCACCCCCAAGCGTCAGCGCGCCATAAACGCGCTATGATCGACGCTTCTGCAGACGTTCCTTAGGGTGACCAACGGCAGGCGCGCGACGAGAGCGGTCGCGGCGATGAGGGCGTCGAGGCGACCCATCCCGTGTGGCGCCCTTCCGTATCGGCGGTAGAGTTCCCCCGCCCGCCACGCTATGGGCGCATCCAATTGTACAACGATCAGTGACGCCAGCATCGCCTGAACAAGGGCGTTGTCGTCCGGCCGGTGAACGCCAACGCTCAGTTCGAACGCTGTGACGGCGGATATCGACAGCGGTCCAGACGCGTGCGCCTTGAGCCACGCCAGCGCCGGCGCATGTTGGCGCTGCACATCGACCAGGACCGAAGTGTCTACCAGCACAGCCTGGCCCTATTTGCCCCGCC
>JANNFH010000210.1:0-13705 GCA_031379565.1 Alphaproteobacteria bacterium | reverse complement strand
GCCCCGCTTGGCTCAGGGCCCAGCGCTTTAACTCGCGCCAGACCATCGACAGTTATGCCCGCGTGCTTGATTGGATGCTTCAAACCGCGCCGAATCTCAACATCGTTTCCCTCGCGATCGGCAACGAGATTGACGGCGTGTTGGCCAACAATGCGGCGCGATGGCGCGATTACACGGCGTTCTGGCGCGAGGCCGCCGCGCGCGTCCGCGCTGCGCGCCCGCGCATGGCGCTCGGCGCTAAGATCACGTGGGAGGGCTTTGTTGGCGGGGCCGTAAGCGGGGCTGCGCTGCGTGAAGCCGAAGCGTTGGTCGATGCATCCGACCGGCTCATGGTGACCTATTACCCGATCCAATCCGATTTAATGATGAAGCCGATTGAGGCGGTGGAAGTCGACATTGCCAGCCTCGTCGCGTGGCGGCGCGGAAAGCCAATTGAGATCGCCGAGATCGGTTATTCATCCTCGCCTCGATGTGGCGGCAGCGAAGCGAAGCAGGCTGCTTTCGTTCGGGCGGTATTTCGTGCGTGGAACACCCATCGGGGCGCTATGCCGCTCGTCAGCTTCTTCGCCTGGACCGATTTTACGCCCGAGGAAGTCAATCAACTCGTCCGCTATTATGGGTTCGATCTTCCGGCGTTTCGGGGTTTTCTGGAAGGGCTCGGCCTTCGCGACGCCGACGCGCGGCCCAAGCCAGCGTTGGCGGCGCTGCGTGAAGGAGCATTGGCGAGCCACTTCATTTGACTCTTTTCGAGACGGGTTGGCGTTGAGGCGCCGAACTCACCCGCCAAGCGCCCGCGCGAGGATGGCGTCAATGTGCACGCGGCCCGCATCAAGCGCGGGGAAGCCAGCGTTCTCTTCGTTGAAGGCCAGCGAGAGCTCGGTGCCAGCCAGGATCACGGCGTCGGCGCCCGCATTGGCAAGGTCCGTGGCGATTGAGCGAATGCCCTCGATGTCGGCGTGCTCGATGTTTCCGGTGCGAGCGATAATGAGATAATTGCGCTGCACCAGATCGAACGCTTCGGGCGAGGGGCGCACGATTTCGACGCCTTCTAGCCGGCCGAACATATCGGATTGCATGACGAATTGCGTGCCCAGTATGGCGACGCGCTTCGCCTTGCGGCGCTTTAGTCCGGTGTTGACACACGCGAACACATCCACCATGGGCAGGCTGGCGATGGGTTGCAATTGCGGCGCGCAGATGAGCGGGGTCACCGCCGCGATGGCGGCGAAATCGCACCCGGCTGCAGCCAGCACGCTCAAGTGCTCATTGAGATAAGCGGCGAGTTCATCCATCGCGCCCTGCTGAACCAGCGCGAAAACCCTGCCGATGTCCGCGTGCGAAATCAGCAGGCCCGGTTGCGCGCCCCGTGCCACGAAAGCGGCGGACAGCTTCTCGTAATAGTGAATGGCAGCGCCGACGCCGAGGCCGCCGACCAGGCCGATCATTTTCGTTTTCGCTTGCGTCATTGCTTGCTCCCCCGTCGCGTCGTCTTAGTTGGCGTCGCCGATGCGGATTGCAATGTTCTTGGCTGACCCGAACGGCTGTTTGTCTCAGGCCGACCAAAGCCGCTTGCGCAGTGCTGCGTCGCGTTCGGTGAGCGCGCCCAAGCGGGCGAGTGTGTCGAGCCGCGCCAGCGCGGCGGCGCGCAAATCGCTGGAATCGACGCCGCCCAATTGACTCAAATGCGCTTCGACGATGGCGCGGAAGCGCTGCGCCTCGACGCTGTCGGAATTCTCAAAAACGCGGTCGGCCAGTTCGAGTTCGCTTTCCCACGCTTCGCGCGCGCCAGCCGCATCGCCGCAGGCAGCGGCGGCTAGGCCGACGCGTTCGAGCGCGACCGCGAGGTCGCGCGCGGGCCCGGTTGCGCCAGGCGCCGCTTCGGCGAGGCGCAGCCGCAAGCCAGCGCTCTCCGAACATGCAGCCAGCGCGGACTTTGCTTCACCTCCCACCAGCGCCGCATCCGCGAATTTGAGCAACGTCGCGGCCAAGGCACGTTGCATCGTTGCTGTTTCCGGCGCCGCTTCGCACGCCAGGCGGCGGAACTCGACCGCGCGGGCAAAAGCGTCGCGCGCTGATGCGCCCGTCGCGCGTGCGCTTTCGCCCAACCGATCCCAGCACGCGGCGAGATCGCTGCGCCATAGCGCGCCGTCTTTACCCGAACGCGTATGGCTTTCGGCGACACGCCGCGCCGCGTCCGCCGCTTCGTGCGCGGCCTCGGGCGCGCGGGTGCGAAGCGCATGATCGGCGCAGTCGAGTAAGGTGTTGACCAGAAAACGCGCCGGCGCCTCACGCTCTTGCGCATCCTCGCATTGTTGCTCGGCCAGTGCGCGCGCTTGGGCCAGCGAATGGGCCGCGCCCACTTCATCGTTCAGCGCAGCCAGCAAGGCGGCCCGAACCCGCCAAGCGCCCGCGAGAGCCCGGCGCTCGGCAGAATCGTTTTGGGCGAGCTTCACCCGGAGCGCCAATGCATTGTCGATGCTCGTGCGCGCATCCGCCGCCGCGCCGCGCAAATAGTCGGCCTCCGCCGCCAGCGCCCACGCATCGGCCAGAACAGCGCGCCAGTGCGGCTCGTTTGGTTCAAGCAAGATCAGCGCTTCATAGCGGCCGATGGCTTGTGCAATGCGCAGGCGCGCAGCCGGCGCTTCGCCGCCATCCAGTTCGAGTGCGCCGAGGCGCATTTCAGCGTCGGCGATGTCGGCGGCGAGCGCTGGCGTTTCGCTGATTTGCGCGGCGACTGCCTTCAACACCGCGAGCGCGCCTTCCGCGCCGGTGCGGGCCTTGGCGCGCTCTCCGCTCTCCGCGTCGAGTTCGGCGATACGTCCGCGGGCCCGCGCGAACCAGCGCGCCGCGTGTGGGTTCTTGCGGTCGCTCTGGAGCAGCTTCTCCTCGATTTGGGCCGCGGCATTGAAGGCTTGGCGGGCCGGCGCCGCTTCACCCTGCAGGCGGGCAATTTCGCCGAGGATGAAAAAGGCGCGCGCACGCGCGGCCTGATCAACGGCGTCATCGATGACGGACTGGGCTTCGCGCTTGGCGGCGTCGAGGTCGCCGGCTTCGGCGTGGAGGCGGGAGAGGGCAAGCCGGGGCCCGGAATCGAAGGGTTCGAGCTTAGCGGCGAGGTGAAGCGCGGCGCGGGCGCGCGCGGGGTCGCGTTCTTCGGCCAGCCAGGCGGCGCGCCGAGCCGCGAGGGCCGCCCCAGGCCCGCCGGCCTCCGCCGCGCGCATCAGCGCCTCAATATCCCTGTCCTGTTGGCTCATTTTCCGCCCTGAGCGGCGCCCGCCGCTCAATATTTCAAAAACAGGCCCGTTCTCGTCCGAAAACCGCATAACACTTTTCGGGAACGGGCCTTGGAAACGCCTCGTTGGTTAACCGTCACAAACCGTAACGCAACGTGTGTTGTGAAGGCCCGAACCGGCGCCTTAGACCCAACCTTGGGTCGGGGGGCCCAGTGTCGCCGGTTTTGGGCATGCTGGTTGTGAGCTTCGGCCTTGAGCTTGTGGGGGACGTCAGGGTGGTTTCGTTGCGTCGACAGCAGACGATAGCAGGTCCGGCCATGTGCGCGGGCGTTGGCGTCCATTCGGGCGCCCACGTGCGCTTGGTGCTGATTCCGGCCCCCGCGGACGCTGGAATCGTGTTTGTGCGCAGCGATGTACACGGCGTCGACAACGTGATCCGCGCCCACGCTGACTATGTCTCCACCCTGCGCAATTGCACAAGCTTGCGTAACGAAGCGGGCGTCGAGATCAACACTGTGGAGCATTTGCTTTCCGCGTGCGCGGGGCTCGGCATCGATAATCTCCTGGTCGAAGTCGATGGCTCTGAACTGCCGATCCTCGACGGCTCTTCCGCCCCGTTCGTGCAAGTGCTGATGAATGCCGGCCTGAAGGCGCAGCACGCACCGCAGGCCGTGATCCGCATTCTTGAGCCGATCGAAGTTCGCATGGGCGCGAAAAGCGCCGCCTTCTTGCCGGCCGAGGATTTCGAAGGTCTTGACCTCGATGTAACCATTCGCTTCGCCGATCTCGCCATCGGCGTGCAGCGCCGCTGCGTGCAACTGACCCAGCGCGCTTTCCTCAACGACGTCGCGCATGCGCGTACGTTCGGTTTTTTGGCGGATGCTGAAAAAATGCGCGCCGCCGGGCTTGGCCGCGGCGCCTCGCTGGACAATTCGGTGGTGATTGACGCTGGCCAAGTGGTCAACCCCGAGGGGCTTCGTTTCGACGATGAATTCGTCCGGCACAAATTGCTGGACGCCATTGGCGACCTGGCCCTCGCCGGCGCGCCGATTTGCGGCCGTTTCGTGGCCGACCAGCCTGGGCACGCGCTCAATGCGCGCCTAGTCCGCGCGCTGCTCGACACCCCTGAAGCATGGCGCTGGGAGTTGGGCGAGGGGACGGAAAAATCCGCAGAGAAATCCTTTGCTTCCGCACCAGACCTGGCCGCTGCGGCCGGCTGATTGGGAAGTCCCGGCGCAACAGCGGCCCCGGCTTTGCGGGGGCGGTTTTGTCCTGTATCACGCTTGGCGCGCCGCACGGCGCTGTCCCATGACCGAAGCAGGAACAGGCCCGATGATCTCCCGTAAGATGCAGCTCGCCCGCGCCATCGGCCTTGCTCTTATCGCCTCGGGCCTTGCCGCCTGCGGTGGCAACCGCATCCGGGAATCACAGCAATTCAGCGATGAACCGGTGGCGCAGCTTTACAGCCGCGGCGCTACTTTTTTGGACCGTCGGCAATGGGTCCAGGCGCTGGAAGCGTTCGAAGAGGTTGAGCGCCAGCACCCGTATTCGTCATGGGCAAGGCGCGCCATGTTGATGGAAGCCTATGCGCATTATCAGGCCAACAATTACGATGACTCGATTGAAGACTCGCAACGTTTTCTGGCGCTCCACCCCGGTAATGAAAGCGCCCCCTACGCCTATTACTTGATCGCGATTTGCCATTTCGAACGCATCCTCGATGTCGGTCGCGACCAGGCCACCACCGAGCATGCGCTCTCCGCGCTGCAGGACGTCACCCGCCGCTATCCCGAAAGCGCCTACGCCCGCGATGCCCGGCTGAAGATCGACATGGTCTACGACCAGCTGGCCGGCAAGGAGATGGAAGTCGGGCGGTTCTACCTGGAGCGCGGCCAGCATCTCGCCGCCATCAACCGCTTCCGCAACGTGATCGAGGAGCCGAGCTATCAGCGCACGACGCACGCGCCCGAAGCGCTGCATCGCCTGGTCGAGGCCTATTTGTCGGTCGGCATGACCGAGCAGGCCCAGCGCATGGCCGCCGTGCTCGGTTACAATTATCCGGGCAGCGAGTGGTATCAACGCAGCTACACGCTGATGACGGGCCAGGGCGTGGAACAAGTCAGCCCGGAAGAAGCCGAGCGCCGAGGCTGGCTCACGCGCGCGCTGGACCGCGTTTTCTGAACGGTGCTGCGCCTCTATTCCGGCCCGCTCAGCATGTACGGCATGAAGGCCGAGATTGCCTTGCGCGAAAAGGCGCTGGCTTTCGATCTAATAATGGTCCCGTTCACTGCGGCGCACGCGTATGAGCCCAAACATCCCGAGGTCGCGCGCATCAATCCCAAAGCGCAAGTGCCGGTGCTCGTACATGGCGATGTCGAGATTTTCGATTCAACGCAGATTTTTGAGTACCTGGAAGAGCTACAGCCGCAGCCGGCGCTGTGGCCGGGCGACCGCGCCCAGCGCGCCCAGTCCCGCAAGCTCGAACTGATGTCAGATGAAATCTATTTTCCGCCGATCATCCGCCTCATGGGTCTGCAGCAAGTTCATGCCGACCCTGCGGCCATCGCTGCGCGCGCGGCGGCGGCGGCCTATTACGACCAGATGGAAGCGCGTCTCGACGGGCGTGAGTTCCTCGCCGGCGCTTATTCCTATGCCGACATCGCGTTCTACATGGCGCAAATCTACGGCCACCGCATGGGCGCGCCGATGGGCGCGCATCCGTTGCTTCGCGCATGGCGCGAACGTGTGGCAAAGCGGCCGGCAGTGGAAATAGTCATGCGCCGGTTGACCGGTTTCCTGGCCGAGCACAAGCGGCCGGTTCCCGATTTTCTGACGCATCTGACGTGACGCCAATTCCCGGATGCGCGGAACGCGCAGTCCGGGCGCCATAAACGCGCTCCGCGCGCGAAATTGACGATGCTTGTGTTTATAGGCCCCGGAATTCTCGCTACGCTCGAATCCGGGGATAGGTGGTATTTGGCGACGATGCGGAGCGATAAACCCGTAGACAAACTCAGCGCCCAGGAGGCGGCGACGGAGCTTGAGCGGCTCGCGGGCGAAATTGCGCTGCACGATAAACTCTATCACCGCGAAGATGCGCCGAAGATATCCGACGCCGGCTACGACCAGATGCGGGTGCGCAATGCCGCGATCGAGGCGCATTTTCCCAATCTCGTCCGCGACGATAGCCCGACGCTGCGCGTGGGCGCGTCGCCCGCGGAAAAGTTCGGCAAGGTGCGTCACGCGGCGGCGATGCTTTCGCTGGATAACGCGTTTGATCCCGAGGACGTCACCGCTTTCGTCGAGCGGGTGAAGCGTTTTCTCGCGCTTGAGGCGGCGCCCATGATCACCGCCGAGCCCAAGATCGACGGGCTCTCAGCTTCTCTGCGTTATGAGAACGGCCGGTTTGTGCAAGGCGCGACCCGCGGCGATGGGCGCGAGGGCGAGGACGTGACCGCCAATCTGCGTACCATTGCCGATATTCCGCGCACGATAAAGAACGCGCCGAACGTGCTGGAGGTGCGCGGCGAAGTGTACATGGAAAAAGCGGCGTTCGCGGCGATGAATGCGCGCCTTGAGGCGCAGGGCCAGCAAACCTACGTCAATCCGCGCAATTCGGCCGCCGGTGCGCTGCGCCAGCTTGACCCCGCCATCACCGCCAAGCGGCCATTGCGGTTCTTTGCTCACGGCTGGGGCGAAGTGTCGGCGCCATTGGCCGCAACGCAATATCAAGCGATGCAGCGGCTGAAGCAGATGGGCTTTCCGCTGGCGGGCATTGCCTGCCACGCCAACGCTGACGCCTTGCTGGCGGCGTATGCCAAGATCCAAGCGGAGCGCCAGGACTTGGCTTACGAGATTGACGGCGTGGTTTACAAAGTGAACGAGCTGGCGTTGCAGCAACGGCTCGGCTTCGTCTCGCGCAGTCCACGTTGGGCCATCGCCCACAAGTTCGCCGCCGAGCAGCAAGAAACGATCCTCGAAGCCATCGATATCCAAGTCGGCCGCACCGGGGCGCTGACGCCGGTGGGGCGGCTAAGGCCCGTGTTTGTCGGCGGCGTCACCGTCACCAACGTGACGCTGCACAATGCCGACTACATCGCGGGCCGCGGCGCCGATGGCGCGGCGATCCGCGGCGGTAGGGATTTGCGCGAAGGCGATACCGTAGTGGTGCAGCGCGCCGGCGACGTTATTCCGCAAATCGTGGAGGTGGCGAAACACAAGCCCGGTGCGCCGCGCTATTCGTTTCCAGCGCAATGCCCGGCGTGCGGTTCTCACGTTGCGCGGGAATTGGCGCCCGGCGAAGAGGGCGTGGTCGCCCGCTGCACCGGCGGGCTCAATTGCCCGGCGCAGGTGGTGGAGCGGCTGCGCCATTTTGTGTCGCGGCGGGCGATGGACATCGAGGGTCTGGGCTTCAAGCAGATAGAAGAATTTCACGAGATCGGTTGGCTCAAGGAGCCCGCTGATATCTTCAAGCTCGAAGACCATCGCGACGAACTGGCCGCGCGCGAGGGATACGGCGAAAAGAGCGTCACCAATTTGCTCGCCGCCATCGCGGCGCGGCGAAATCCCGAATTCAGCCGCTTTCTCTTTGGCCTCGGCATCCGCGATATCGGCGAAACCACCGCCGGCGTGCTGGCGCGCCGCTATGAGAGTTGGGGCGGGTTCGCTGACGCGGTTGCGCGCGCGATCGCAGCGCGGCCAGGCGACGCTTACGAAGCGCTGGCGCGCGTTCCGGGCGTCGGTGAGGGTGCGCGCGCAGCGCTGATCGCGGCGGCGCCCGCCTTGAAGGCCAGCAGCAGCGATCTCTTCGAGGAAGCGGGGCCGCCGAAAGTGAAGGGCGTCACCAGCCGCGCCTGGGATGGCTTGACCGAAATGTTCGGCTCGCTTGGTGAAGCGGTGCGGGCCGTCGAGGCGGCCGCCAAACAGGCGCCTGGTGAGGACTATTTGGAACTCGCACGCACCGACGGCGTTGGCCCTGTCGCCGCGAACCATCTCGTGGATTTCTTCGCCGAGCCTCACAACATCAATGCTCTGAAGCGCTTGCTGGAGAGAGTAACGGTCAAGGACGAGCCGCGCGCCGCGAAGTCAAGCAAGGTCGCGGGGCTGACCATCGTGTTCACGGGGGCAATGGAGCAGATAACGCGCGACGAGGCCAAGGCGCGTGCGATTGCGCTGGGGGCCAAGGTGTCTGGCAGCGTTTCGAAGAACACCGACCTTGTCGTAGCAGGGCCGGGCGCGGGTTCGAAGCTGGCGGAGGCGGAAAAGCTCGGAATCAAAGTGATCGACGAAGACGGCTGGATTGCGCTCAGCGCGGGCTAACGGGGTCTACGCGCCTAAGCCGCGCGCTTGGTTTGGGTTTTTACAAAGCACGCGCCCGCGCCGCTGAAATAATCGGCGCCATCGGGCAGCGGCTCGCCCTGGCCGAGGATCAGCACGCCGCCGCTCGCCATCGCGTCACTGAGGCGTTCGAGCGTGGCCAGGCGCGTCGCTGGGTCGAAGCTCGACAGCACGTTGCAGCAGAGCACGACATCGAACGGGCCGATGGCGCCAGCAGGGCTGAGCAGATTGTGGTTCTGGAATTTCACGCTCGCGCGCAGCCGGTCGGAAATGCGCCAGAGGTCGCCGGCTTTTTCAAAGTGTGCAATGAGCTTGCGGATCGGCAAACCGCGCTGCACTTCGAATTGGGTGTAAAGCCCCGAACGCGCCTTGCCGAGCAAACGCTCGGAAAAATCCGTCGCTAGCACTTCGGCGCCGGCCATGCCTTCATCGCGCAGCTCTTCAAGCGTCATCGCCAGCGAATAAGCCTCTTGCCCGGTGCCGCATCCGGCGCACCACACCCGCAACCGCTCGCCGCCGCGCCGTGCGAACAGCTCGGGAAGCATGTCCTTGCGCAGCCGCGCGAACATCGCGCGGTCGCGAAAAAATCGCGTCTCGGTCTGGATCAGCGAGTCGGCGATCGCCGCCCACAATTTGCCGTCGGGCTTGATCTTGGCGTTGGTAATCAGTTCGGAAACCGAGCCGTAACCCTCGCGCCGCGCCAACGGCGCCAGCCGCGACTCGGCCAGCGCATTGGTGTCGCGCCCCATCACCGCGCCGGCGCGCGCCTTCACTTCGCGCGCTACGAAAGCGAAGTCGGCTTCGCTCAACATCAGCAGAGGCCCGCTTCGGCGAATTTGGAGTGCAGGATGTCGCCGTCGAACGGCTTCATCATGTATTCGTCGGCGCCGGCCTTGATCGCTTCGGAGATGCGCTCGACGTCGTTTTCGGTGGTGCAGAACACTACCGTCGGCTTGTCGCCGCCTGGCTCTAGGCGCAGTTGGCGCAGGAAATCGATGCCGCTCATGACCGGCATGGTCCAATCGAGCAAGATCGCGTCCGGCATTTGCCGGCGGCAGGCCTGCAGCGCTTCGAGGCCGTCTCCGGCCTCTTCGATCTCGAAACGCATGTCTTCGAGGATACGGCGCGCGACCTTGCGGATCACGCGGCTGTCGTCGACGACGAGGCATCGCTTCATGGGGAATCGCTCCATCGGAATTCTCTCCGACAGTGCGACCGCGCGGTTAACGATTGCTTGCGGGTTAGAGCTTGAAATTGGCCGAGCGGGCGATGAGGTCCACCCGTTCCTCACCCTCGCGCGCCAGCAATTCGACACCGCCCTGGCGAGCCAACAATCCGGTCAGCGCCGGGTGGATATTATGCCCGGATAGCTCGCCGTCTGGCGTGTCGCCCTTCAGGGCGATGCCGGTGGCCTCGCGCAGTTTCGCTCGCGGGCCGGTGGCGGTGATCCGCACTTCGCCGATCCCGCCCACTTTTTCGGCACTGATCTCAACCGTGCCGCCGCGTGGCAGGCATTCGTTGGCGATCAGCAACAAATTCACGATCACCCGCACGGCTGGCCGCGGCATCGCCACTTCCGGCGCGCTCCATTTGAGATCGGCCTTGAGCGCGCCGTACAATTTGACCGCCACCGCGCGGCCTTCCTCCAGCGTGGAATCGCCTTGGGCCATCGCGCCCGCGAGCGCGAAGCGGAAAAACTCGAGCTTGGCCCAGGCCTTGCCGACGCCGTTGTCGAGCAGCGACAGGGCGTCGGGATCGACGCTTTTGCCGTCGGCGCCCTTGATCATTTCGAGCCCTTGGATGATCGCACTCATCGGCTCGACCATGTCGTGGCAGATGCGCGAGGCGATCAAGGCCGTGAGCTGCGTGTTCTCGATCATCGCGCCAGCGCTCCTTCATGCGGGAAGGTGGCGACCATAGGTGATTCGCCTCGATTCGGCGCTTTTTGATCGCACGCAAGGGCGTGTTAGGGCAGGGCGGAGGCACGCGGAGCTGGAACATGAACGAAGCGCATGGGTTGGCGCTGGGGCCGGCGGTGGCGCTGCTGGCGGCTGCGGTTGTCGCGGCGCCGATTTTCCTACGGCTGGGGCTGGGCTCTGTGCTCGGCTATCTCGCCGCCGGAATAATCATCGGACCGTTCGGCCCCCTCGATCTTTTCCGCGATCCCGGCGCCATCCGCAGCGTCGCCGAGCTCGGCGTGGTCATGTTCCTGTTCCTGATTGGGCTTGAAATGCGCCCGGCGAAATTGTGGGCGCTGCGGCGCGAAATTTTCGGGCTCGGCCTTGCACATGTCGCGGTCTGCGGCGCGCTGCTGACGCTGGTGGGACTGGCCTACGGCCTTGCGCCAGCGGCGGCGTTTGTGGCGGCGATGGGCTTCGTGCTCTCCTCCACTGCGGTCATCATGAAAATGCTCGATGACAAGGGCGAAACCTCTGCGCCCGCGGGCCAGCGCGCGGTGTCGATCCTGTTGTTTGAAGATCTCGCCATCGTGCCCTTGCTCGCCATCGTCGCGGTGCTCGCGAGTGCGACCGGCGTCGCCGCGCCCGACGCGCGCCCGCTCTGGCAAAGCATCGGCGTGGGAATCATCGCCATCGCCGCGGTGTTTGTTAGTGGGCGTTGGCTGCTCAACCCATTGTTCGCGCTGCTGGCGCGTTCTGGCGCGCGCGAGGTGCTAGCGGCGGCGGCGCTGCTGGTTGTGCTGGGTGCGGCGCTGTTCATGCAATGGGGCGGGCTGTCGATGGCGATGGGCGCCTTCCTCGCCGGGGTGCTGTTGTCGGAATCGAGCTTTCGCCATCAATTGGAAGCCGACGTCGAACCATTCCGCGGTATCCTGCTCGGACTGTTTTTCATGTCGGTGGGCATGTCGCTGGATTTGCGCGTGGTGCTGGGGTCTTGGCCAATCATCGCCGCGGGCGTTCTCATGTTCATGACCGTGCAGGGCTTCGGCGCGTATGCGGTGGCGCGCCTGTTTGGCGCTGAGCGGCGTGAAGCGGCCCAGCGGGGCGCTCTGTTCTCACAAGGCGGCGAATTCGCATTCGTGCTCTACGGCGCCGCCTTGAGCGCTGGAATTATCGATGCCCGCCTGAGTGCGACGATGACGGCGGTCGTGGTGCTATCGATGGCGCTCGCGCCCATCGTGGTTATGGCGCAGCGGCGCTTGACGCCCTCGGCAAAACAATCGCTCGCCGGAGTTGATCAGGCGGAAGATTTGCAGGGCCGGGTCTTGTTCATCGGCTTCGGCCGCTTTGGGCAGGTCGTGAGCCAGGCGCTGCTCGCGCGCGGCATTGAGGTTTCGCTGATCGAAACCGACGTTGAGATGATCCGCGCCGCCGGCAATTTCGGGTTCAAGGTTTATTATGGCGACGGCACGCGGCTAGATGTCTTGCGCGCCTCGGGCGCGGCCACCGCCGAAGCCATCCTGATCTGCGTCGACAAACCGGACGTAGCCGACCGCATCGTCACGCTGGCGAAAGCGGAGTTTCCGCACGCAAAATTGTTCGCGCGCGCCTATGATCGCGGTCATTCACTGCGGTTGGCCAAAGCTGGCGTCGATTTTCAAATCCGCGAAACCTTTGAATCGGCGCTGGCGTTCAGCGGCGCGGTGCTGCTCGACCTGGGGATTGGCGAAAACGAAGTCGCTGAAACCATCGAGGATGTTCGCCAGCGCGACGCCGAGCGGTTCGCGTTACAGATTGCCGCCGGCCTTGCCGCTGGGCGCTATCTCATTCGCAACAACCAGCAAACGCCGAAGCCCACTCCCTACATCACACCCGCCCAAAAGGGCGAAGCGATCAATGTCGAGGCGCTCAGCGTCATCACCGAGGAGGCCGTGCCATGAGCCCAGATTTTCGGATGCCAGAATTTCGGATAATCGACACGAACGGTGTCAAGCTGCGCGCGGCGGTAACCGGCATCGGCCCGCTTGTCGTCATGGTGCACGGTTTTCCCGAGAGCTGGTATTCATGGCGCCATCAAATGGCGCCGCTGGCGGCGGCCGGCTTCACCGCTTGCGCCATCGATGTACGCGGCTATGGCGGCTCGGACAAACCGCACGCGGTCGAAGCGTATGACATGGCGCAAATGACAGCCGACGTCGCCGGCGTGATAGATGCGCTCTCTCCCCAGGCGCCGGCCGTGCTGATCGGTCACGATTGGGGCGCGCCGATCGTTTGGAGCACGGCGTTGATGCACGCCGATAAAGTCCGCGCCGTCGCCGGCATGTCGGTGCCCTACGTTGGGGTCGGGCAGCGACCATTCCTGGAACTGGTCGATATGCTGTTCACTCAGCGCGGGCTATTCTTCTACCAGGTTTATTTCCAGGACGAGGGCGTCGCCGAAGCCGAGTTCGAGGCTAATGTCCGCGACTTCGTCCGCAAATGTTTTCACGCCTGGAGCGGCGAGGGGACATGGCCCACCGCCAAACCGATTGGGCAAAAGCTACTTGACGGCTTAGCCGACCCGGCCCGGTTCGGCGCGTGGATGAGCGAGGCGGATATCGATTATTATGTCGGCGAATTTTCGCGCGCCGGCTTTCGCGGCCCGCTTAACCGCTATCGCAACAACGCGCGCGATTGGGAGATCGCCCAGCCCTACAAGGACAGCAAGATCGAACAGCCCTCGCTGTTCATTGCCGGCGAGCGCGATCCGGTGCTGAAGATGTTCGGTCCTGTCGATATGGTGGCGATGATGCGCGCCAACGCGGCGGATTTGCGCGGCGTGCATATTTTGCAAGACGTCGGCCATTGGACCCAGCAGGAAGCGCCGGAGGCGACAACGGGGCATCTGATTGATTGGCTGCACGAGGCGCAAGCGGTCGGCGCAAAAGCGGTGCTCCTCAACGCAGGCGGCTATACGCACACATCGATAGCGATCCATGACGCAATCAAGTCGATCAAGGTTCCGGTCATCGAAGTCCATCTGTCGGACCCGCACAAGCGCGAGGAATTTCGCCATTTCAGCTATGTCGCGCTCGGCGCCGTCGCCTGTTTTGCC
Organism: Alphaproteobacteria bacterium; assembly: GCA_031379565.1. Lineage (GTDB taxonomy): Bacteria > Pseudomonadota > Alphaproteobacteria > Caulobacterales > Aquidulcibacteraceae > Vitreimonas. The sequence goes on along the minus strand of JANNFH010000210.1, from coordinate 143 downwards.
GGACATGGTGCGGCGTCGTATACGCTGGCGCTGGACGCGGCGGCGCGTCTCTGACAATTGGGGGACAAGTTCAAAAAGGGGTCCATATGAGCGAAAAACCAGGTGCCATGCAGGTCGATCCCGCGCTCGTGCGCCAGCTTGCC
>JANNFH010000120.1:0-22145 GCA_031379565.1 Alphaproteobacteria bacterium | reverse complement strand
CGCGCGTCGAGCCTCGACAACCCGACCAATTTCGCCAGCGCTGCCGGCGGCATGGACCGCAGCGGCCAAGCTTCGGCGCTGCTGAAGCAGCTAGGCTGGCGCATCATCGATGAACGCTGTGACCGCGATGGTTCGCGGCTGTTGGCGGTGAGTGTCGTGGCGGAGCGGCCAAGCGCATGACCCTCATTGCCGACAACGTGCAATGGATCATGCTGGTCAGTGGCCTGTTGACGCTGACCATGATTCAAGGGGTATTCGCGCCGCGCGCCGTGATGCAGGCCTTCTTCGGCGAGCGCATCGAAGGCGCCAGCGCCGAACTGGTCGTGCGCAACTGGGCCGCTCTGATTGCCGGCGGCGGGGCGATGCTGGTCTACGCCGCGTTCAATCCGGACTGGCGCCCGCTGGTGCTGATCTTCACCGGCGCCGGCAAGCTTGTGTTCATCGCTTTGGTGCTGGCGCATGGCGGGCTGTTTTTAAGGCGCCAAGCCGGCGTGGCGGTGGTGCTGGATTCGGTGATGGTGGCGCTGTTCGCGGCGTATTTGATCGGTCAGGCGCAAGCGTAAGCCATCGCCGCGTGTTGGACCGCTATTTCGCCCCCGTCATTTCCACGAACACGTCTTCCAAATCGGGCTCCTCGATCGAGAGATCCTTGATGGCGATGCCGGCGGCGCGGATGCGGTCGAGCATTTCCTCCACGCTGTGTTCGCTGGTGCGATAGGTGAGGGCGAGCGCGCCGCTGGGGCGCATGCCGAAGGTGACGTCTTCAAAGCCCTTGAGCGGCAAGGCGATCGTTTCGCGCGGCGTCACCAGCAGCGTCTTGCGGTCGAGCCGGCTGATCAGTTTGCTGGTTGGCTCACAGGCGATCACCGAACCATGATGGATGATGGCGATGGTGTCGCAGAGTTCCTGCGCCTCTTCGAGATAGTGGGTCGTCAGCACGATGGTCGTGCCGGCAGCATGCAGCGCGCGCACATGCTCCCAAAGCTGGCGGCGCAGATCGACATCGACGCCGGCGGTGGGCTCGTCGAGCACCAGCACCGGCGGTGAGTGCACCATTGCCTTCGCCACCAGCAGGCGCCGCTTCATGCCGCCAGAGAGCGTGCGCGCATAGGCGTCGCGTTTATCCCAGAGGCCGACGGCGCGGAGAATTTCTTCGGTCTTCCGTTCGCGCTTGGGCACGCCGTAATAGCCCGCTTGGATCTCCAGCGCCTCGAGCGGAGAGAAAAACGGGTCCATGTTGATTTCTTGGGGTACGATGCCGATGGCGCCGCGCGCGTTCATGGGATCGCCGTCGATGTCGTGACCCCAGATGCTGGCCGCACCACCGGTTTTCACAACCAGGCCGCCGAGAATGTTGATGAAAGTGGATTTGCCGGCGCCGTTGGGGCCCAGCAGCCCGAAGAACGCGCCGCGCGGTATGACAAGGTCCACGGCTTTGAGCGCATGGGTCGGCGCGCCTTTGCCCTGGGCGCGGTAGGTTTTGTCGAGGCCCCTGGCTTCGATGGCGAATTCGGGCGGGGCGGCGGAGACAGGCATGGGGCGGCCAGGAGAGGCGCCGGCGTTGCGCGGGCGCGCGAGGCGCTTTAGGTACGGGCGTTCGCTGAAACTTCAAGCCGAGCCGAGCGTAGATGAGCAAATTGCGTGACAATCCGAGAACCGACGTCGCGACCCCCGGCGACCCCGATGCGCTGCCCGCGCCGGAAATCGTCAACGTCGCCTCGCGCAAGGTGAAGTGCGACGGCGGCGGCGTGCTCGGCCATCCGTTGGTGTATTACGACATGGGCGAAGAGGATTTTGTCGAATGCCTCTATTGCGACCGCCGGTTTGTGCTCGAAGGCGGCGGCGAAGGCGGGCACTGAGCCAAGCCTCAGTGCATCGCACCCACCACGATCTCGATCTTGTTGCCGTCTGGATCGAGGACGATGGCGCCGTAATAATCGGGGCCGATGTCGGCGTGCAGGCCGGCGGCGCGGAGGCTTGTGGCGCCGTGGGCGATCGCGGCGGCGTAGGCCTCGTCAACCTCAGAGCGGGTTTCGGCGCGGAAGGCGATGTGCGTGCCGAGGCCCGCCACGTGCTCGCCGCCGACCGGATAGAGCCAGAACAGGCGCGCGCTTCCCCGCCCATAGGCGATTTCCTTTTCCTGCGCCCAGGTCTTGGCATGGCCGAGCGGCGCAAACACAGCGTCATAGAAGCGGCCCGCGGCGTCGAGATCGCGCACGCCGAGCGACAAATGATCGAACATGGATGATCCTCCCGCGCTTCAATTGGGTGCGCGCTGGATTTACACAACCAGCATTCGTCGCAATGTCGAGGTCCGGAACTGGCGTGCGCGGTGGCGTTGCACGATATAACTGAGCATCAGGAGATATACCCATGCCCGCACGCCCGCAGGACGCCGCCGCTTTCCATACTCTGCACAAGGATTTTCTAGTCCTGCCCAATGCATGGGACGCCGCCAGCGCCAAGATTGTCGAACTTGCCGGGGCCAAGGCGATCGCTACGTCGAGCGCCGCAGTGGCGTGGGCGCGTGCGCGCGCGGATGGGCATCATTTGCCGATTGCGATCCTGGTCGCGACCATCGAAGAAATCGCGCGGGCGACAAAGCTGCCGATCAGCGCTGACGCCGAGGGCGGCTATAGCGACGACCCCGCGCAAGTGGGCGCGAACATCGCGGCGCTGGTCCAGGCCGGGGCGGTCGGCATCAATCTTGAAGATGGCCGCGAACCGCATGAGCTGCATCTGCGCAAGATCGCGGCTGCGCGCGCGGCGGCGGTGCGCGAGGGCGTTGACCTCTTCATCAATGCGCGCACCGATGTGTATCTGAAGAAACTGGTTCCCCAGGAGCAAGTGGTTGCAGAGACATTGCGGCGCGCTCGCGCCATGCGCGAGGCGGGCGCGAGCGGGTTGTTTGCGCCGGGGGTCATGGATGCTGGCGAAATCGGCGCCATCGCCCAAGGCGCGGGCATGCCGGTGAACATCATGGCGCGGCCTGGCGTGCCGAAACTCGCCGAGCTGAGGGCGCTTGGCGTGCGGCGGCTTTCGGCGGCCACCTCCATCTTCAATGCGGCGATGGAAGGCGCCCGCGCTGCCGCCGCCGCGTTCCTGACTGACGGCGATTCCGACGCGCTCTGGGCGCGCGTCGGCCAGCCGCCGGCTTATAACGATCTCTTTCGTAGCTAAGGGCTGACCGCGACGCGGCGAGCGCCTATGTTCGCTGACATGGATTCTGCTGCTTCCGCGAAGAACGCGCGCCTCTATTTGATCGACGGCTCGGGTTATATTTTCCGCGCTTATCACGCGCTGCCGCCGCTGACGCGGGCGAGCGACGGGGCGCCAGTGGGGGCGGTGGCGGGGTTCTGCAACATGTTGTGGAAGTTCCTGCAGGAAATGAAGGGCGCGGAGGCGCCGACGCATCTGGCGGTGATTTTCGACAAGAGCGAGATCACCTTTCGCAACGAGATCTACCCGCAATACAAAGCGCACCGCCCGCCGACGCCGGAAGATCTGATCCCGCAATTCCCAATGATCCGCGACGCGGTGCGCGCGTTCGGCGTGGCGTGTGTCGAGATGGGCGGCTTTGAGGCCGACGATTTGATTGCCACTTATGCGCGCCAAGCCGCACGCGAAGGCGCGACGGTCCGGGTGGTATCGTCCGACAAGGATTTGATGCAGCTGATCGTCGAAGGCGTGATCCAACTCTATGATCCGATGAAAAACCGCATCCTCGGCCCCGAGGCGGTGATGGAGAAATTCGGCGTCGGCCCGGACAAGGTGATCGACGTGCAAGCGCTGATCGGTGACAGTGCCGATAACGTGCCGGGCGCGCCGGGCATCGGCCCGAAGACGGCGGCGGAATTGATGGCGCAATTCGGCTCGCTCGATGCAATTTTGGAGCGCGCCGGCGAGATCAAGCAGCAAAAGCGCCGCGAAACCTTGCAGAACTTCGCCGATCAAATAAGGCTCTCGCGCACGCTCGTGACGTTGCGCGATGATGTCGCGGCGCCAGAGGCGTGGCCGAGCTTCGCCGTTCGCGAGCCGGAAAAGGCGGCGCTGCTGCAATTTCTCGACGCCATGGAGTTCCGCACGCTGGCGCGGCGCGTGCGCGAAGCGGCGGCGAAGGAGGGTGAAACGGCGCCGCCACTTGCCGCCGCTGCATCCGATACGCCCGGAGCGCTGGCGGAATTGGCGCCGGAAGCGCCGTTCAATCGCGAGGCCTATGCATGCGTGCGCGACCTCGCCGCGCTGCAGATTTGGATCGACCGCGCGCGTGCGGCGGGAATTGTGGCCATCGACGCGGAGGCCGATGCGATCGACCCTGCGCGGGCCGATCTTGTCGGCGTGTCGCTGGCGGTTGATGCTGGCCAGGCGTGCTATGTGCCGCTGACCCATGGCGCGGCGGACGTGCGTGCGGGCGATTTGTTCGCAGCGGAAGAACCGGCGGGGCAGCGCGCCGCAGATGTTGGCGTGCAGATTCCCATGAACGAGGTGCTCGCGCTACTGAAGCCGCTCTTGGAGGACAAGAGCGTCTTGAAAATCGGCTACAACATCAAATTCGCCATCAATGTCTTTGCCAAGCTCGGCGTAGACGTAGGTCCCATCGACGACGTGCTGTTGATGTCTTATGCGCTCGCCGGCGGCATGGGCGGGCATGAGCGCGAGGATTTGGCGGAGCGCCTGCTCGGGCATGCGCCGATGGCGCGCGCGGACGTGGTCGGGAAGGGCAAGGCGCGCACGAATTTCGCGCAGGCGCCGGTGGATCGCGCTGCCAGCTTTGCGGCTGAGGATGCGGATATTGCGCTGCGCTTGTGGAAGCGGTTGAAACCGCAATTGGCGCAGGAACGGCTGCTGGCGGTTTATGAAACGCTGGAGCGGCCGTTGCCGGCGGTGCTGGCGCCGATGGAGCGGGCGGGGATCAAGGTCGATCCCGACATGCTGTCGCGGCTCTCGGGCGAGTTCGCGCAGCGCATGCTGCAATTTGAAAGCGAGGCCTACGGGCTGGCGGGGCGCGAATTCAACATGGGTTCGCCGAAACAGCTTGGCGATATTCTGTTTGGTGAAATGGGCTTGCCGGGGGGGAGCAAGACCAAGACCGGCGCCTGGTCCACGGACGCGACCATCCTCGAAGACCTCGCCGAGCAGGGGCACGACCTGCCGCGTAAATTGCTCGATTGGCGCCAGCTGGCGAAATTGCGCTCGACCTACACCGAAGCGCTCCGCGATGCGGTCAATCCGGAAACCAAGCGCGTGCATACCACCTACGTGCTCGCCTCCACGACCACGGGGCGGCTCTCCTCGAACGATCCGAACCTCCAGAACATCCCGATCCGCACCGAGGAGGGCCGGCGCATCCGCGAAGCCTTCATCGCTGAGAAGGGTCACGTGCTGGTGTCGGCGGATTATTCGCAGATTGAGCTGCGGCTGCTGGCGCACGTCGCCAATATTCCCCAGCTCAAGAAAGCCTTCGCCGACGGCATCGATATTCACGCGCTGACGGCGTCGGAAATGTTCGGGGTGCCGGTGGAGGGCATGCCGGCCGATATTCGCCGCCAAGCCAAGGCGATCAATTTCGGCATTATTTACGGAATTTCCGCCTTCGGCTTGGCGCGCAATCTCGGCATCGAGCGCGAGGAAGCCGGCGCCTACATCAAGCGCTATTTCGAGCGCTTTCCCGGCATTCGCGATTATATGGAAGAGACCAAAGCTTACGCACGCGCTAACGGTTACGTGAAAACCTTGTTCGGGCGCAAAATCTGGGTCGCCGGCATCAAGTCGAAAAACGCGCAGGAACGCAATTTCGCCGAGCGCCAGAGCATCAACGCGCCGCTGCAAGGCGCCGCCGCCGACATCATCCGCCGCGCCATGGTGCGCTTGCCCGAGGCGATGGCGCGCGCGGGGCTGACGGCGCGGATGCTGCTGCAGGTGCACGATGAATTGGTGTTCGAAGCGCCGACGGCGGAGGCCGTTGCACTGTGCGCGTTGGCCAAGCGCGTCATGGAAGCAGCGCCAGCGCCGGCGGTGGCGCTTTCCGTGCCGGTGACGGTGGAAGCGAAAGCCGGCCCAACCTGGGGCGCTGCGCATTGAGGATTCTGGCGCGAGACGCGCCCATGCCGGCTGGAAGCCGGCGGTCCGAGAAGGTAGACCTCTACCTAAATAAGGTATATATCTACCTCATGTTGAATATCAAAAACCCCGAGGCCCACAAGCTTGCCGCCGAGCTGGCCCGGCGCACGGGCGTGTCCATGACCGAGGCCGTCACCGAGGCGCTGCGCGAAAAGCTGGCCGCGCTCCAGGCCGTTGAGAGCAAAGAGGCGCGCCTGGCGGCGATCATGGAAATTGCGGATCGGTGCGCGTCCCATTTGACACCCGAAGCGCTGGCGTTTGACATCGATGCTGAGCTGTATGACGAGCTTGGTTTGCCAAAGTGATCATCGACAGCTCGGCAATTGTCGCAATTTTGCGCAGAGAGCCCGACGCTGTTGAGTTTGGCGTGCTGCTGGAAAGCGCACGCGTGCCTAAGCTGTCGGCTGCCTCTTATCTCGAAACAGCGATCGTCATCGACAGCGGGCGTGACCCCGTCGCCAGCGCCCAACTCGATGCGCTCATTGAGCGGATTAGCATCACCATCGAGCCCGTAACCCCGGCTCAAGCCAAGCTCGCCCGCGAGGCGTATCGCGATTTTGGCAAGGGGTCGGGGCATGCCGCCAGGCTCAATTTTGGCGATTGCCTAGCTTACGCCCTGGCCAAGGACAAATCCGAGCCGCTGCTGTTCAAGGGGACCGATTTTGCTCAAACCGACGTGAAGTGCGCGCGATAGCGGATCGCCGACTTCCAGCCGGCAAAAGGGCAGGCAAGATGCCGGCGGTCCGCCCGCTTTCCCTCCGCGCCCTTGACCGCTAAGAGAGGACCCAGCAACAGAGTGGGTTCGTGACAGAAACTTCCATGGCCACCATCGCCCTCGTCGATGACGACGAGAACATCCTGACCTCCTTGAAGATCTTCTTCGAGGCGGAGGGCTATATTGTGCGCACGTTTACGGACGGGGCGGCGGCGCTGACGGCGCTCTCGGAAGCGCCGCCCGATATCGCCATCCTGGACATCAAGATGCCGCGCATGGACGGCGTGGAAGTGCTGCGCCGGCTGCGCCAGAGCTCAAGCCTGCCGGTGATCCTGCTCACCTCGAAGGACGACGAGATGGACGAGGTGGTCGGCTTCAATGTCGGCGCCGACGATTACATCAAAAAGCCATTCTCCCAACGCCTGCTGAGCGAGCGGGTGAAGGCGTTGTTGCGGCGCACCCGTGCGGTGGCCGGCGGCGGCGCGGAGAGCGGCGATAAGAAGCCGATCATACGCGGGGAATTGACGCTCGACCCCAACCGCCATGCCTGCACCTGGAAAGGCGGGCCGGTGCGACTCACGGTCACGGAATTTCTTATCCTCCAGGCGCTGGCGCAACGCCCCGGCTATGTCAAAAGCCGCGATCAATTGATGGACGCGGCTTATGATGACCAAGTCTATGTCGACGACCGCACCATCGACAGCCACATCAAGCGGCTCCGAAAAAAATTCCGTGACATCGACGACACCTTTGATGCGATCGAAACTCTTTATGGCGTCGGCTATCGCTACAACGAGGCTTGACGGGGGCTGGCGCGCGTTCGCGCGCTCGCGCATCGCCCGCATCATCTTCTTCTGGAATTTCGTCGGCCTGGGCACGCTGGTGCTCGGCGTGCTGCTGCTCAGCGAATTGCGCGCCGGGCTGACCGACGCGCAATTCCGCAATTTGCGCACCCAAGGCGAATTGATCGCCAATCTGCTGATCGAAACCGGCACTGTGCAGGGCGATCCGGCGCCCTACATCAACGAGCCGGCGGCGCGCGAAGTGTTGCGGCGGCTGTTGCCGCCGATCGCCGAAGGCGCTCGTCCAGGCGCCGCGGGCGGTCCGCGCGTGCGCGTCTTCGCCGGCGATGGCGCCACCATCGCCGATACCGACGTGCTCTACGACCGGCTCGATGAAACGCCGCTGCCGCAGGTTGGGGTGAGGCCCAATTTTCGCTCGTCCATTGGCCGCGCCGCCGAGCGGGTGGAGTATCTGCGGCTGACGCCGTGGCGGCCGACTATCACGCTGACCGAGGAGCGCCGCCGCGCCATGGCCGGCGAAATCGCCCGCGGCGAACGGCTCAACGAATCCGGCGAGCGGGTGGTGTCGGTGACGCTGCCGATCAAGCGGGTGCAAGCGGTGCTCGGCACGGTGACGGTGGAAAGCGCCGACGTCGAACGCATCCTGGTGGCTGAGCGGGTGTCGATGATCCCGTTCATGCTCGGGGCCACGATCATCATCTTTCTGTCGTCCTTGCTGCTGACGTTGCTGATCGCTCAGCCACTCCGACGCCTCGCCGCGGCCGCCGATCGGCTGCGCATTACCGGCGCCACGCGCTTGAGTTTGCCGGACGTGGCGCGCCGCACCGATGAAATCGGCGCGTTGGCGCAATCGCTTGAGGCGATGACCGGCGCGCTGGCTGATCGCATCGACGCCAACGAGCGTTTTGCCGCTGACGTCAGCCACGAAATCAAGAACCCGCTGGCTTCGATCCGCTCAGCTGTTGATACCGCGCTCGCCGTGCCCGATCAGGGCCGCCAAACCCAATTGCTCGGCATCGTCGCGCAAGATGTAAAACGGCTCGACCGATTGATCACCGACATCGCCCGCGCCACTCGCATCGAAGCGGAGACCGCGCGCGGCGATCTGGGCGTGGTCGATCTCGGCGCGCTGCTGGAAAACCTCACCGACGCCTACGCGCCGTCGCCGGAAGAAACCGCCAACGTCACCATCGCGTTCAAGCGCCCGGCGCCAACGGACGCCATTGTGCTTGGGCAGGAAGGCGCGCTCGGCCAAGTGTTCCGCAATCTGATCGACAATGCGCGCTCCTTCAGCCCCGACGGCGGGCGCGTCATTGTCGCGGCGGACGTCGTACGAGCGAAGGAGGGCGCTTTTGTGCGCGCCAGCGTCGAGGATCAGGGGCCAGGTATTCCGCCGGAGAATCTCGAGACCGTGTTTGACCGCTTCTACACCCAGCGCCCCGAGGGGACTGCGTTTGGGGGCAATTCAGGCCTCGGGCTTTCCATCGCCCGCCAGATCGTCACGGCGCATCGGGGCCGAATCTACGCCCAGACCGTGGCTGGGCCGATCAGCAAAGGTCGGCGCGGCGCCCGCCTGGTGGTTGAATTGCCGCTGGCGGCGGCGCCAAAACAATAGGCGCAACTGGGAAAGGGAGTATGGCATGCAGCTTTGGCTTTTAACGCACCTGCGAAGCGTTAGAATGGTATGGCCTCCTTGGCGCGCCGCCCTAACAGCGCGCGCTGGGGCGAAGGGCTGGCGGGGCTGGAGCGAAATATGATCGGCGTCGTCGTGGTTTCCCACGGCCGCTTGGCGGACGAATTCGTCGCCGCGGCCGTGCACGTGCTCGGACCACAAGTCCAGATGCGGGCCGTCGGGATCGGGCCTTATGACAATATGGAAGAACGGCGGACCGACATTCTCGACGCCGTTCACGCGGTCGATCGCGGCGACGGCGTCATTGTCGTTACCGACATGTTCGGCGGCACGCCTTCCAACCTCGCCATCTCGGTGATCCATCAAGTCAAGATCGAGGTGATTGCGGGGGTGAATCTGCCGATGCTGATCAAATTGGCTGAAGTGCGCGACCGGATGAGCTTGGCGGATGCGGCTCTGGCCGCGCAGGACGCTGGACGGCGTTACATCCGCGTCGCCTCGGTCGAGTTGGCCGGCGGCGCGAACTAGAGCTAGGAGCGTGGGGGGCGCATGGGGTTGAAGCGCAGTTTCCCGATCGTGAATGCGCGCGGCCTGCACGCGCGGGCGTCGCGCAAATTGGCCGAACTGGCGCTGAGCTACGACAACACCCGCATCGTCGTGCGCCGTGAAGACGAAGAAGCCGACGCCCGCTCGCTGATGGATTTGATGATGCTTGGCGCGGGCCTCGGTTCGGAAATCGAAGTCGAGGCGCATGGCCCCGACGCCGCCGCCGCGCTCGACGCCATCGAGGCGCTGCTAGCGGCGAAGTTCCACGAGGGCGAATAAACATAGCGGCGATGCGCGTGCTCGGGTTTTCACACCGCCTTTCCGCCGTCATTCCGGCCTCGCGAAGCGAGAACCGGAACCCAGGGGAGCGAAGGGCGCAAACATCGAGCGTGGCCTTGCTAGCCGGCGTTGCGCGTTTGCCCCTGGGTTCCGGGTTCGCACGGCGTGCGCCCCGGAATGACGGCGCGTGACTTGGACTGTATGTCAAAGGTGGACCACTGGCGGGAGGATTCGAAATGAAACTGACAACAGCAGTGATCACCGCCGCTTTGGTTTTGGCCGGTTGTGCGCGGCAAGCGCTGCCAGCTATTCAGCTCTACGCCATGGATTGCGGCCATTCTGAGTTTAGCGACCTCGGCATCTTTTCCGACGCGCACGTCTATGATGGCCAGCAGGGCGAGCTGATTGTGCCGTGTTACCTCATTCGCCATCCGGGCGGCGATTTGATCTGGGATACCGGTTTGCCGGAAGCCATCGCCGACATTCCGGGTGGCTACACGCCCGAGGGGTTTCCAGCGCATTTCACCATTCCGGTGAAGCTCAGCGCGCAATTGGCTCAGCTTGGCCTCGCGCCCTCTGACATCGAATTTCTGTCGTTCTCGCACATGCATTCCGATCATACCGGCAACGGCAATATGTTCGCCGCGTCGACCTGGATTGTCGATGCCGATGAGCGGGCGCGAATGTTCGATGCCGAACACCGCGCCGATCCGCAGGATTTTGGTAATTACAGCCAGCTCGAAAACGCGACGACACGGCTGATTGAGGGCGATGGCGATTATGACGCGTTTGGCGACGGGTCGGTCACCATTATCCAAGCGCCGGGCCACACGCCCGGACACACGATCTTGCGCGTCAACCTCGCCCATGCCGGCGCGGTGCTGCTCACCGGCGATCTCTGGCACCTCGCCGAAAGCCGAGCGCGCCGCACGGTGCCGAGCTTCAACACCGACCGCGCCCAGACGCTGGCGTCGATGGACAAAGTCGAGGCGCTCGCCGCGAGCGCCAATGCCCGCATCATCCGCCAGCACGTTATGGAAGATTTCGCGGCCTTGCCGGTTTTCCCCGAAGCGTTGAACTAGACCGCTTCCCGGAAAAGTGTGTGCGGTTTTCCGACCAGGAAGCGGTCTAAGTTGTTGAATCTGAGCATTTCCCAGTCCGTCTGACTGAAACGGAGTTGCTGGGAAGTGCTCTAGGCGGCGCGATGTGCGCGCCAAACGCGAAATGCTGCGGTGCGGCGACGGCGCAAACTCGCCGCGCACGCGCAAGCGCTTCTAAAGCCGCTGTTTTGCCCGATGGTTCGCTTCTGTGTTGAATCCCTGGGAGGATGGACATGACATTCGATTACGCGCGCGCGCAGGACTGGCTCTACGATTGGGGTCCGCGCATTCTGATTGCACTGCTCATTCTGGTGGTCGCGCACTTCGCCGCCAAAGCGGTGAAATGGGCCATCGCCAAGGGGATCGACCGGCTGCCCTTTTTCGCCCGTCGCGACAGCGCCCGTCCGGGTGGGGCCAAATCCGCCGTCGATGTCGGCGAACGCATTGGCGAGGTCGGCTATTGGATCGTCTGGCTGCTGGGCCTGATGCTGGCGCTCAACGTGCTCGGACCAACGACCGCGGCCATCGTCAATCCGCTGAACGCCATGGTGGTCAATTTCGTCAATTACGTTCCGGCTATTGTCGGCGCGGCATTAATCTTTTTCATCGGTTTTGTGCTGGCGACCATTGTCCGGCGCATGGTCGAAGCCACAGTGCAGGCGGTTGAGCTTGACCGCCGGCTGATCGACGCTGGCCTAACCCACACGCCGCGTGGGCCAGGTTTGGCGCGGCTGCTAGGCATTCTCGTCTTCACGCTGATCATCATTCCCGTGTCGATCGCCGCGCTCGATGCGCTCAACATCCAGGCGATTTCGCAGCCTGCGGTGGATATGCTGCGGCAAATCCTTGACGCTATTCCGCGCGTTATCGCGGCGGCGTTGATTATCTTCATCGCCTATCTGATTGGCCGCTGGGTTGCGACCCTGGCGGAAGAAGGCCTGGCGGGAATGGGTTTTGATTCCATCGTCAGCTCGATCGCTACCGCACAGCCGATCCGCGAAGGCATGGCGGCCAGCGCGCCGGCCAACGATATGCCGGCGCCGGCGGCGGATGTGGGCGGCTTTCCGCCCTCGCGCCTGGTCGGTATCGCTGTTCTGGTCAGCATCATCTTGTTCGCCGCCATCGAGGCGGCGCAAGTGCTGGGCTTTGGCGCCATGTCGGCGATGCTGAGCGAAGTGCTGGCGCTGGCGACGCACGTGCTGTTCGGCGCGGTCATCATCGCCGTCGGCGTGGTCATCGCCAACATCCTCTCGGCGGCGACCGCGCGCGGCGACACGCCCAGCTCCGAGATCATGTCGGTGCTGGTGCGCTGGGGCGTCATCGCGCTGTCGGCGGCGGTGGGGCTTCGGTTCATGGGCCTCGCCAACGACATTATCGTGCTGGCGTTTGGGCTGGTGCTGGGCGCGGTAGCGGTGGCGATAGCCATCGCCTTCGGCATAGGCGGACGCGATGCGGCCAAGAAGCTGCTGGAGCGCTGGACCAGCGGGACGCCGTAACAAGCTGTTTTAACTAAGAAATGAGCCGCAGGCCGCAAGGTCGGCGGCTTTTTCTTGCCGTCTCGGGAAGGACTCGGCAGTTCATATAAAGATATCTTTATATCTTTGATTGCCCCGGCAGACGGCGGCTGCTAGGAAAGCGGCGAAAGCTCACCCCAGCCGGAGAAACGCCCCATGGCCGCTGCGCCCGCCCAAGATTTCGTGGTCAAGGACCTCAGCCTTGCCGAGTATGGCCGCAAGGAAATCAACATCGCCGAGACCGAAATGCCGGGCCTGATGGCGCTGCGCGAAGAGTTCGGGACGACCAAGCCGCTCAAGGGCGCGCGCATCGCCGGCTCGCTGCACATGACCATCCAAACCGCGGTGCTGATCGAAACCCTGCAAGCCCTCGGCGCGGACGTGCGCTGGGCCTCGTGTAATATTTTTTCGACCCAGGATCACGCTGCCGCCGCCATCGCCGCGCGCGGCACGCCGGTGTTCGCCACCAAAGGCGAGACGCTGGGGGAATATTGGGATTACGCCCACCGCATTTTCGAATGGGGCGACGGCGGCTACCCAAACCTCATTCTGGATGACGGCGGCGATGCGACGTTGCTCTGCGTGATGGGCCCGAAGGCCGAGCAGGATTCGGATTTCCTGGAGCACCATTCCAACGAGGAAGAAGAGGCGCTGTTCGCCACGGTGAAGCGTTATCTGAAGCAAAAACCTGGTTTCTACGAAGCCATCCGCGCCAGCGTCAAAGGCGTATCGGAAGAAACCACAACCGGCGTGCATCGCCTCTACGAAATGGCCAAGAAGGGCGAGCTGCCGTTCCCGGCCATCAACGTCAATGACAGCGTCACCAAATCGAAGTTCGATAATCTCTATGGCTGCCGCGAGAGCCTCGTCGACGCCATCCGCCGCGGCACAGACGTGATGCTGGCGGGCAAGGAAGCGGTCGTCTGCGGTTATGGCGATGTCGGCAAGGGCTCAGCGGCCTCGCTGCGCAATGGCGGTGCGCGGGTGATTGTCACGGAAATCGACCCGATCTGCGCGCTGCAGGCGGCGATGGAAGGCTATGAGGTCAACACGCTCGATAATGTCGCGGGCCGCGCCGATATTTTCGTCACCGCCACCGGCAACAAGGACGTGCTCACCGTCGAGCACATGCGGGCGATGAAGAACAACGCCATCGTCTGCAATATCGGCCATTTCGACAGCGAAATTCAGATCTCGGGCTTGAAGAATTTCAAATGGGACGAGATCAAGCCGCAGGTCCACCATGTCGAGTTCCCGGACGGCAAGAAAATCATCGTGCTGAGCGAAGGGCGGCTGGTGAATCTCGGCAACGCCACTGGGCACCCGAGCTTCGTCATGAGCGCAAGCTTCACCAACCAGACGCTGGCGCAAATCGAATTGTGGACCAACGGCAAGGCGTACAAGAATCAGGTCTATACACTGCCAAAACACCTCGATGAAAAGGTCGCGCGCCTGCACCTCGACAAGCTGGGCGTGAAGCTCACGACGCTGTCGAAGCAGCAGGCCGATTATATTGGGGTAAGCAGCCAAGGCCCGTTCAAGCCGGATCATTATCGTTACTGAAGGTAAGGCGGCCACCGCACGGGGGAATGGCCTTCGCAGCGGCGCGAGGCGCAGATACCGGCGGGATCAGAGTTCCTGCCGCCGTGTGTCGCCGCTAGCGTGGGCGCCCTGAAGAGCTGATAGACGATTGCGCGCACCACGCGCGCGCGCCTAAGAAGGCGGTTCGCGGAAGGGGACGCGCGCTTATGCTTGTATCCGCTACGAGAACCGTCTCGGCGCTGACGCTGCGCGCGGTTTTCTATGCCGGCCTTTTTGTTGTCGTCGCCTTGGTGCACGTGGCGATCACGTCGGGGTTGCGCGGCGGCGGTTGGGCGGGCGGGGCGGCGCTGCTGGTCTCGGGCGGGGTCGTGCTTGGAATCGTACTGGTGCTGGTCAATCTGGCGGATTTCATTGCCGAGCGCCGCGCCGCGGCGCGTGAACTTGCGCGCTTGCGCCAGGGCCTGCCCGGCGGACCCTGCTGCATCGTCTGGCCCGCCGGCGAGGATGAGGCGGAGATGCCCTGGATTTCGGCTTCGCCGTTGCACGCGCGCTACCCCGCGTTGGCGCGCCGGCTTGGCGTCGAGGGCGTGGCCGTGGTCGAATTCGAGATCAACGCGCGGGGCGGGGCCAAGAATGTCCAGTGCGTCGATGCCTGGCCCTCCGACGTTTTCTTCGCGGCGGCGCGCGAGGCGCTGGAGCGCGCTCGGTTCGAACCCCGCGAAGACGTGCATGTCCGCTTCGGTGACTCTTACCGCATGCATTTCGTGTTCCGCATCGCCGGTGCGGCGCGGCTGAATGAGGCCGGCCAACGCGCGCGCGCCGCCGGCTGGGCCGTTGGCGGCGAGCCCGCGATGGAGACCGTGCGCAGCCGCGCCTGAGCGCATAAGCCGCGTGGGCGTTAACCTATTGAAGTTTCTTAACTTAACCCACCGTAAATACATTTAAGCTCTTGTTAACGCTTCGCCGTGCGGCGGCGGTTTGCTTCGTGCGCGCGCTGCGTGAGGATGGTGTTCGGGGCCTGGCGATTCGTTTCGCTGTGGATATGTCATGGGGTCAGTGTTGGACGGAGGTTTCGCAGCCTTTCTCGTCGCGGCCGGATCGGCAGCGCTCGCGATCGCCTCGCTGTTGTGGGCGATGCGCGTCACCGACGGCGCGCGCGGCGGTGTCGATGCATGGCGCAAGCGCACGCGCGAACTGGAAGACAAAGTCTCGGTCGCCGATTCCATTTTTGGCGCCCATCCTGGCGTGGTGCTGATCTGGGAAAATGCGCCGAGCGCGCCCGACGACAGCGATTGGGGCGCGCCGCGCATTTATGGCTCGCCGCTCGCGCTCGCCAGCCTGTTGCGCTTCTCCGATGCGGCTATCGCCACTGATCCCGCGTCGCGCATCCTGCAAGGCCTCTCGGTGTTCGATGCGCAAGACGCCACCGGCGGGGTTACGCGCTTGGCGCCAGCGTTGGTGCGATTGCGCCGCGAGGGCGCGCCGTTCTCGCTCACCATTTCAACGCCCGGCGGCGTCTTCGTCGAGGTTGATGGCCGCACCGCAGGCGCCCGCGCCGTGGTCTGGATTCTCGACGCCAGCGTACGCGGCGTCGAAGAAGGCGGCGCGCGCGGGCGCATCGAGGAAGCGCGTCAGGTGATTGCTCGCGATCCCGCCGCGTTCCTGGAAATGTTGAGCCAAGCGCCGTTCATGGCGTGGCGCGTTTCGGGCGCGTTGAAGCTCGAATGGGCCAATCCGGAATATCTCAAAGCGCTCGAAGCGAAATCGCTGGAGCAAGCGCTCGGGCGTAATCTGCAGCTTGATCAAAGCGCCACCGACATGGCGCGAAAAGCGATTGAAACGGGTGAAACCTCAGAGGAGACTCGCTCCGCCGTCGTTGGCGGGCAGATGCGCACGCTGCGCATTCAGATGAGCCCCGTCGCCGGCGGCGCCGCGGGCATCGCCATCGACGTTACCGAGGCGGAAGCGGCGCGCGAATTGCTCAGCAAGCAGCAGCGCGCGCATGATGAGACGCTGAACCATCTCGCCGAGGGCGTCGCCGTGTTCGACGCGCAGAAGCGGTTGGTGTTTCACAACCGCGCGTTTGAAGACACCTGGGCGCTTGATCCTGCCTTCTTGGCGGATCGCCCAAGCCACGCGGCATGGCTCGATCACCTCAAAGAGAAGCGCAAACTGCCCGCGCACGCGAATTATGCCGAATGGCGCGCGGGCGAACTCGCGCTTTACCAAGAGGTCGCGGAGCTTCCGGAGGATTTGTGGGTGGTTCCCGACGGGCGCATGTTGCGCATCGCTCGCCAGCGCCATCCCGGCGGCGGTTTGCTGCTAGTGTTCTCCGACATCACCAACGAGATTGCGCTCAAGAGCTCCTATGACGCGCTGCTGCAAACTCAGAAGGCCGCGCTCGACAAATTACATGAAGCCATCGTCGTGTTCGGCCTTGATGGCCGCTTGAAGCTGTCCAATGCCGCGTTCGCGGCGATGTGGAAAATCGAGCCGGCTTCGCTTGAACAAGATTTGCCGTTCGACCGCGTTGTCGAAGCCTGCCAGCAGCTGTTCCATGACCGCGCGGTCTGGGGGCAGGTGCGAGGCCGCATCACCGACCCCTCGCCGGAAGCGCGCACCGAGTATCGCGGCGAGATGCGCCGCTCCGATGATACGGTATTGAAATTCCTCACCCGGCCGTTGCCCGATGGCGCAACCTTGGTGGCGTTCCAGGACATCACCGCCGACCGCCGCGTCGAGGACGCATTGCGTGACCGCGCCGAGGCGTTCGAAACCGCCGACAAGCTGAAAACCCAATTCGTCGAAAACGTTTCCTACCAATTGCGCAATCCGCTGCAAGCCATTCACGGCAATGCCGAGATGCTGCACCATCGCTTGTTCGGGCCACTGAACGATCGCCAGATCGAACAAGTGGCCTCAATTATCGAAGCCTCAAGTAATCTCGGCAAATTGATCGACAACATTCTCGATGTCGCCATGGTCGAAGCCGGCAATGTGGCGCTCGATCTGGGGCCGATGGATGTCTACGCCACGTTGACCGAGAGCGTGCAGATGGCGGCGTCGAAAGCGCGCGACACCGAAGTGCCGATCAAGATCAAATGTGATCCCAAGATTGGCGCCATCGAAGCCGATCATAAGCGCATCACCCAGGTGGTGGTAAATCTGCTCGCCAATGCGCTGCGCCACACCGAACGCGGCGACACCATCACCGCCGGCGCCGAACGGCTTGACGATGTGGTGCGCATCTGGGTGCAGGACACCGGCAAGGGCATGGCCCCGGACGCGCAGGCGCGCGCGTTCGATTCGTTCCAGTCCGGCGATCGCCGCGGCGCGGGGCTAGGCCTCGCTTTGGTGCGCAGCTTCATCGAAATGCACGGCGGCTGGGTGGCGCTGACCAGCGAGCCTGGACGCGGGGTGATGGTGACCTGCCATCTGCCCGCGACGACGCCTGTTGCCGGGCCGCCGCCGACGCCGCCGAAAGTGACGAAGAAAAAGGCGGCTTAGCCCTTTTGGGAGAAGGTGTCAGCGCGCGACTTGTCCGCCGTAGCCTTGGCGAAGGCGGAAGCGCGCTGACGGATGAGGGGAGCTCGAGCACGCGTTTCAGCGTCGGCGAATGCACCCCTCACCCGGCTTCGCTTCGCTCAGCCACCCTCTCCGACAAGGGGACAGGGGCATTAACGCTGCATCGCGTATTCGCGGACGACGCTTTCCAGGAATGCGCGGCCTTCATAAAGCGATTGCACGCGGATTTTCTCGTTGAGACCGTGGGCGTTGTTCTCGCCGGGGACCGAGAACATGCCGCTCATGCCGTAGGTGGGGATGCCGGCGGTGTTGAGGAAGCGCCCGTCGCTGGCGCCTGCCGTCATCGTCGGCACGATCGCCACACCCGGCCAAAGCCGCGCCGCGGCGCGCTCGACCGGGCCCATGATTTGCGGCGTCAGCGGCGGCGGACTTGAGCCGAAGCGGCGGTCGGCGAGCGTGATCGCGACTTGGTCGTCTCTAATCGTGCTGGCGAGAATGGCGGCCACCTCGTCCGGCGTATGGCCTTGCAGGATGCGGCACGAGAGCGTTGCGCGCGCCCGTTGCGGCAGGGCGTTGGCGGCGTGGCCAGCGCTGAGTTCGGTGGCCACGCAAGTGGTGCGCATCATGGCGTTGTTCGAGGGATCGGCGGCAAGCAGGGCGGCGGCTTCCAAGTCGCTTGGGTTTTGAGCGAATCGCGTCATCGCCGCGCCAGTTTCCCCCCCCACCATCGGCCCCATGGCGCGGAAATAGCCGCGGGTGGCGTCGTTGAGCTCAACTGGAAACGTGAGCGCAGCCACGCGCGCCAACGCAGCACCCAAACGATAGATCGCGTTGTCCGCCACCGGGCGTGAAGAATGCCCACCGGGATTGGTGACCTCGAGATGATAGACTTGATGGATTTTCTCGCCGGCCTGAAGTTGAAGCGCGATCGGGCGCCCATCTTCGCTAAGGACGCCGCCGGCGCCTTCATTGAGCGCGAACGCCGCATCAATTAGGGCGCGGTGGTTGCGCAACAGGTAATCGACGCCGTTGATGCGGTTTGAGGTTTCCTCGCCGCAGGTGAGCGCCAGCTTGATGTCGCGGCGAGGGCGGAAATTCTCGCCGCGCAGGCGGATCATAAGATCGGTGAACACGGCGGCCATGGCTTTGTCGTCGCCCGAGCCGCGGCCATAGAAGAAGCCGTTTTCCTCAACCAGAGTGAAGGGATCGCGTTCCCAATCTTCGCGGCGCGCGTCCACCACGTCGATATGCGCGAGCAACAGCAGCGCCCGCGCGCTACGTTGCGTTCCGCGCAGCACCGCGACCAGATTGCCGTCGTCGGGCCGGCCCTCGGGCACGATCACCTGCACGTCGGCTTGCGGATAACCGACCGCACGCAGGCGCGTCGCCATCGCCTCGACGGCGCGCGTGCACGAGCCGGTTGAGGGCGAGCTATCGATTTCGACCAATTCCTCGTAGAGCGCTCGAAACGCCGTGCGTTCCGCGCTAAAATCCTGCGCCGCCGCGTTGCCGGAAAACACAAGCGCGGCCAGAGCCGATAAAGCCATCCGCATTGGTTCTTGTCCCCAAGTTAGAGCCAGCGCCGCACGCGGGCGGTGTAGGCTTCGAAGGCCGCGCCGAATTGCCGGCGCATCTTGGTCTCTTCGTAGGGCGCGAACACGAAGTTTGCGATCAGGAACACAAAAATAGGGGCCAGATACATGAGCGGGCGGGCAAACCACATGGCCGCGCCCAGCGAGGCGATGACCAGGCCGAGATACATCGGGTTGCGAGTGAAGGCGTAAAGCCCGGTCGTCACCAATTTGTCGTTGCGCTCCGAAGTGGGCATCACTTGCGTGCCCACTGCGCGGAAATGGGTCACGGCGATCAAGGGCAGGCTCACGCCAGACAGGATCAAGCCGAGGCCGATAGGGTGGTTGCCAAACGGCGCCAGCGCGTTCAAGGGCGGCAGCACGCTCACAAAATAGAGCGCGGTCAAGATCAAGGCGGCCCAGATCGGGGGAGGCAGCTTCAGCATCAGAGCGGTTCCCGAAAAGTGTTACGCGGTTTTCGGACGAGAACCGCTCTCATTATAGATGTAGACCCGTTTTGTCTCGAAGGCCCCGGACTTGATCCGGGGCAATCGGGAACGGGTCTAATGCTGGCTCTTTGGCAGGCGCACCACCAACCCATCCAGCGCGTCGCTGATCTTGATCTGGCAGGAGAGGCGCGAATTGGCTTCAACGTCGTTGGCGAAATCGAGCATGCTTTGCTCCATGCCGGAGGCTTCCCCGGTTTTCTCGCGCCAGGCTTCATCGACATAGACATGACAGGTGGCGCAGGCGCAGGCGCCGCCGCAATCGGCGTCGATGCCTGGCACGGCGTGCTTGACCGCCGCCTCCATCAACGTTTGCCCAGCTGGGGCTTCGATGACGTGCTCTTTCCCGGAGTGTTCAACGTAGGTGATTTTCGGCATCGCTCTCTTTGGGGCTCTCTTTGGGGCTCTCTTTGCCGTTCAAGTGGCGGCGGCGACAAGTTCTTTCATCGACCGCGAGACGTCGATGATGGTCTCGGGTGGAATCGACCGGCCGCTCTGGATCAACATTTTCGCCCCCAGGAACTCACCGGGACGGTTGATCGCATCCACCGCGATCAGGCGGTTTGCCTTGTAATAAAACGCTGCGAAAGCGCGATCGGACATGGCGCCGCGCAGCGCGATTTGGTCATAGTCCTGAAACAGGCCGGCGATTTGCAGCTTGAGATCGTATTGATCGGACCAGAACCAGGGCGCTTCCTCCACGTAAGGGGTCTCGGCGCCCAGAATCGCCGCGGCGACGATGCGGCCGCCCTCGATGGCGTTGTGGACGCTTTCGAGACGGCCCAATCGGCCCTGGTAATGCGCCATTGGCCGACTGGCGCAATCGCCGATGGCGAAGATCGCCGGATCGGCGGTGCGGCACTGCCGGTCGGTGACGATGCCGTTGCCGATGGGAAGATTGCAATGCTGCGCCAGCGTCGTCTCCGGGGTCACACCGATGCCCGCGATCACCAAGTCGGCGGGAAATTCAGTTCCGTCGGCAAGGCGCACGCCGGTGACGTGATCGACGCCTTTAATCAAGGCCGGCTGCCCGCCGAGCGCGAAACGCACGCCTTGGGCGGTGTGTTCGTCTAGGAAAAAGCCGGCAACTTCCGGGCTGGTGACCCGCGCCAGCGGACGAATTGCTGTTTCCACCACACAGACGTCGAGCCCGCTCTGGCGCGCCACCGCGGCGACCTCAAGGCCGATATACCCTGCGCCGACGACAACGAGCTTGGCTCCAGGGGCGAAGCTCGGGCGTATCGCATCGACGTCGGCGGCGGTGCGGAACAGATGCACGCCGGCCAGATCCGCGCCCGAGAGCGCCAACTTGCGCGGCCGCGCGCCGGTCGCCAGCACCAGCGCATCATATGCCAGTTCGCGCCCGCCCTCGATCCGCACGCGCTTGCCCGCGCGATCAATCCAGACCACGCGCACGCCCGTCAGCAGCGAAATGTGTTCTTCAGCGTAAACCGAGGCCGGGCGCAGCAGCAACCGCTCCGTGCTGAGGTCGCCGGAGAGATATTTCTTCGACAGCGGCGGGCGCTGATAGGGCGCGAGCGGCTCTTCGCCGATCAGCGTTATCTCGCCGCCGAAACCACCTTGGCGCAGGCGCTGGGCCGTCTCGGCGCCGGCTTGGCCGGCGCCGATAATCACCACCCGATTGATTTCATCATTGCTCACAACGCCTTGTCCTTGCCGACAAGCCGGGGCCGGCGCAAGCGGGCCTTGAAGCGCCGCCACGCCTGGGCCAGCATTCCGCGCCGTGAACGCCGCCGCCCTGCTTGATTCGCGCAGCCTTGTGCTGCCGGGCCCAGCCGCCACCTTGGCCCTGGGGGCGCGCCTCGGCGCGCGGTTGATGCCGGGTGACGTGGTGTGTCTGGCGGGCGGGCTGGGCGCTGGAAAAACGACGCTTGCCCGCGGCGCCATTAAAGCTTGGGTCGGCGCTGCCGTGGAGACGCTGAGCCCGACCTACACCCTGCTGCAAATCTACGAAGGACCCAAGGGGCCGCTGTGGCATGCCGATCTCTATCGCCTGAAGCACGCCGAGGAGGCGTGGGAATTGGGGCTTGAAGACGCCTATGCCGAAGCCGTCTGCCTGATCGAATGGCCCGAGCGATTGGGCGCGGCCTTACCTGCCGACAGGCTCGATATCAATCTCGCCCCGGAGGGCGAGGGGCGCCGGGTTACGCTGACTGGCCATGGCGCTTGGAGGAAACGTGGTGCCGCGATCTGAAGCCCTGACGCGCCTGTTGAAGGACACAGGTTTTTCTGAAGCCGCGCGCACGCCGCTCGCCGGGGACGCCTCGTCG
>JANNFH010000109.1:0-2655 GCA_031379565.1 Alphaproteobacteria bacterium | reverse complement strand
CCCGAACGCACCGCCACCCATCCGGCCAAGCGCGCCCGAGCGGACCAGCCCTTCGGTTGCGGCGGACTTCACCGCACCGACCGTCTGGTCAACCTCTTCCTTGGAACCCGCGACCGCGCTCATCAGGAAGTTGGCGGGCTGCCCGGTCGAGACGTCATGCATCGTAAAGCAGCCGCTTTCGGCGACGAGCGCGGCGATCAGCGCGCGCGGACTGCCCAGCCCGAATTGTGTCCAACCCTGCGCGTCGCCGTCGGTCACGGCGATCGTCCCGAAGCTCTTCTCGCACGTGGTGACTTGCGGCAGTTCATCCTTGGGCTTGTCCGCCGCAAAGGCGGGCAAGGGCGCAAGGCTGGAAGCAAGGAGCGCTGCGATGATCAAGCGGTTCATGAGATTATCCCCCCGGATGTTTCGAATACCGGAAAATCATAGCATCGTTTTCGCGGGCGATCTCGGACGAAATCAACACGCGCCCTTTGCCCCCTTTGCCCTTTGCCTGCGCCACTGCTAGGGCGCGCGGCATCATGTCCACACCACTCGACCGCATCCGCAATTTCTCGATCATCGCGCATATCGATCATGGCAAGTCCACACTGGCTGACCGGCTGATCCAGCGGACCGGTGGGCTGACGGACCGCGAGATGACGGCGCAGGTCCTCGACAATATGGATATCGAGAAGGAACGCGGAATCACGATCAAGGCGCAGACCGTGCGCCTGAACTATACCGCGAAGGACGGCCATCTCTACGAACTCAACCTGATGGATACGCCGGGCCATGTCGATTTCGCCTATGAAGTCTCCCGCAGCCTCGCCGCGTGCGAAGGCGCGCTGCTGGTGGTGGACGCGGCGCAAGGCGTCGAGGCGCAGACGCTGGCCAATGTCTACCAGTCGATCGAACATGATCACGAGATCGTCCCCGTCATCAACAAGATTGACCTGCCCGCTGCCGAGCCGGACAAGGTCCGTCACGAGATCGAGGAGATCATCGGCCTTGATGCCTCGAACGCCGTCCTCACGTCCGCCAAGTCCGGCATCGGCATTGACGAGGTGCTCGAAGCGATCGTCACCCGCATCCCCCCGCCCAAGGGAGACCGCGACGCGCCGCTGAAGGCGATGCTCGTCGATAGCTGGTACGATCCCTATCTCGGCGTCGTCATCCTCATCCGCATCGTCGAGGGCGTCCTCAAAAAGGGCCAGCTCATCAAGTTCATGGCCACCGGCACCCAGCATCTGGTCGACCGTGTCGGCTGCATGCGCCCCAAGATCGAACAGCTTGAAGAACTCGCGGCCGGAGAGATCGGCTTCATCACCGCCCAGATCAAGGAAGTTGCCCAGACCCGTGTCGGCGATACGATCACCGACGCCAAGCGCCCTGCGGCTCAAGCACTGCCCGGCTTCAAGGAAGTCCAGCCGGTCGTCTTTTGCGGCCTGTTCCCGGTCGACGCCGCCGATTTCGAGAAACTGCGCGAAAGCATCTCCAAACTGCGCCTCAATGATGCCAGCTTCAGTTTCGAGACCGAGAGCAGCGCGGCTTTGGGTTTCGGCTTTCGCTGCGGCTTCCTCGGCCTGCTCCACCTCGAGATCATCCAGGAACGGCTGACCCGCGAATATGACCTTGACCTGATCACCACCGCACCGAGCGTGATCTACGAGATCAAGCTCAATCACGGGCAGGGCACGCTCCACCTCCACAATCCCGCCGACATGCCTGAGCCGAACCGGATCGAGAGCATCGAGGAACCGTGGATCGAGGCCACCATCTATGTCCCCGACGAATATCTCGGCTCGATCCTCAAGCTGTGCCAGGACCGGCGTGGGGTGCAAAAGAACCTGACCTATGTTGGCGGACGCGCGCAGGTGACCTATGAGCTGCCGCTCAACGAAGTCGTGTTCGATTTCTATGACCGGCTCAAGTCCATCTCGCGTGGCTATGCGAGCTTCGATTATCACCAGATCGGCCACCGGACGGGCGACCTTGTGAAGATGAACATCATGGTCAATGCCGAGCCGGTCGACGCGCTGAGCATGATCGTCCACCGCGGCACGGCCGAAGCGCGCGGACGCGGCATGTGCGAACGCCTGAAGGACCTGATCCCCCGGCATCTGTTCAAGATCCCGATCCAGGCAGCCATCGGCGGCAAGGTCATCGCCCGCGAAACGATCGCGGCGATGCGCAAGGACGTGACCGCGAAATGCTATGGCGGCGATATCAGCCGCAAGAAGAAGCTGCTCGACAAGCAGAAAGAGGGCAAGAAGCGCATGCGCGAATATGGCTCGGTGAGCATCCCGCAGGAGGCGTTCATCGCGGCCTTGCGAATGGGAGAGGAGTGAGCATGGCCGAACGCTTCGAACGCCACCGCCAGCCCTGGACGAGCGACGAGATCCAGAAGCTTCACACGCTCGCGAAAAAGGGCATGCCCCTCAAACAGATGGCCAAGGCGATGACCCGCAGCGAGGAAAGCATCAAGGATCGCGCGAAGCTGGACGGGCTGAAGATTGCGAAGCTGCGGTGAGGGGTTGCCTTCGCGCCTCAATGTAGCTACATACCTACAAAGGAGTCGGATATGCCTCACAGCTTCACCAGTCGCGAGTTCAACCAGGATGCCAGCCGCGTCAAGCGCGCGGCAAAGCGGGGCCCCGTTTTCATCACGGACAG
>JANNFH010000061.1:0-2139 GCA_031379565.1 Alphaproteobacteria bacterium | reverse complement strand
ACGTACTATCTGCGCGGCGGCGAACTCGTGAACTTCGTCGGCGTGGTCGAGCGTGAGGGTTGGCAAAACGAAAGCTGGACCGAGCTTGGCCACAAAGTCGATCTCGCGGCCGACTTCGAAGACTGGGCGAAACCCATCACGTGCATCATTGAGCAAGCCGCCAGTTGCTACCGTTGGGCCCTATTCGATCGCGAGCCGCTCGAAGAATGGTGCCGCGGCCGCGTCACGCTCTTGGGCGACGCCTGCCACCCGATGCTCCCATTCCTCGCCCAAGGCGCGGTGATGAGCATCGAAGACGGCTGGGTGCTCTCGCGCAACCTCAAAAGCGGCGCCGACATTCCCGCGGCACTTCAAGCCTACGAAGCCGCTCGCAAACCGCGCGCGTCGCGCGTCCAACGCGGCGCCCGCGCACAAATGGGTCTCTATCACAAGCGCGGGACCGCATCGCAGCTCGCAACCTACGGACCCATGTGGCTCGCAGCGAACCTCGCGCCCTCGCTCGTGCATGCGCGACAAGATTGGCTTTACGCTCACGACGTCGTGGCGTTGAACGCCTAAGTTCCCCGCGCGCGCATCTCCTCCGGCGGCTTCACATTTCGAAACGTCCACAGCAGCGCCAAATCGTAAGCCGTCTTCACCACACCGCAAATAATGAGGGGAAGCGCCGTGTATCCGGCGGCAAACAGGGCGCCTGCGAGGGCAGGGCTGATCGCCGAGGCGAGACTGCGCGGAACGGCCGTAAAGCTCGCCGCCGCCGTGCGTTCTTCCGGCGTGACGACCGCCATCACGTAAGACGAACGCGCCGGCACGTCCATTTGTGACAACAACGAGCGAAACAACAACAGTGCCAGCGCCGCTTCAAGCGTCGGCGCAAGCGCCGCGCCGATCAAAGCGAGATTGGCCGGAATGTGCGTCCACACCATCGTGTTGATCAAACCGAAGCGCGCGCCGAGCCAACCCGCAACCGGCAACGAGACCGCCCCGAGCAAACCCACAATAAGAAAAAACGTACCCGCCTCCGCCAGCGACAGGCCGAACTTGTCGAACAACCAGAGCGCGAGCAGCGACTGAACGACGAAACCGCCGGCAAACGAATCGACGGCAAACAGCGCGGCGAGTTTCACAACAATCGCCCGCGATGGACCGAGCGGCTTGGCGGCGGCCGTTTGAGCGACATCCGCCTCGCGCGGAATGCGGAAGTAAACCGCGCCGCCGGCAACACCGAGCCCTGCATAGAAGACGAACATCAACTGCATGGCCTCAAGCGGAGTAAGTCCGGCAAGCGACAATATCTCAGTGCTCCCCGCCGCAAGGGCGCCGGCAGCCGCGGCGAGCGCACCGATAAGGCTGTAGCGGGCAAAAATCTTGGTGCGCTCCTTGTCTGGCGCCGCATGCGCCAGCAACGCATGCTCAAGCGGCACGAAAATCGAGACCGAACCTGCAGTCGGATTGATCGTTCCCATAAAAGCAACGAGGAAGATGAGCGCGGCGACAGTGGAAAACGCAAAGGCAATCCCGGTTGCGGCCATCAATGCCGAGGCCGCGATGAGAAGCGCGCGCTGGCCGAACCGCGCGCCGATCACGCCGATGGCGAGCGTCGTCAGCGCCGATCCAAACAACGCCAGCGACGCCACCAGGCCAATCTCGAACGCATTAAATCCGCGCGCCGCGAGATAAACCGGCAACAGCAGCGCCACAAAGCCGTCCCCGAAATCGCGCAATGCGCGGGCGAAATAGATATTGGAGGTGGTCGAAGTCATGGCGCCCGTGTTTGTCGATGCCGCCTTATCAAAGGCAGCGCCGGAACGGTGCTTGGGCGCTTGCGCGTCTTGAGCCGCTGGGAGACCGTATCACCCCAACCACCCAAAACTACCGGGCGGCCGGGTCGCGCGCAAGGCAATCGCGCGTTAGACGCGCCGCGCCCCGTCGATCAAAAGTACACCGCGAAACGTCATCATCTGCTGCCCCTGCGTCAGAGCCGCCGCGCGCAACTTGTTCGCCTTGCCGTACAGCGCCGGCGTCTTGTCGCCATTCAGCCGCGCCCAGCCTTCCTTCGGCTTGTCGCCGGGCCCATCGATGACGACTTGCACGCTTTCGTTCTCGGGCAGCTCCATCTGCGTGCCATCGCTAAAGCGGATG
>JANNFH010000038.1:0-10018 GCA_031379565.1 Alphaproteobacteria bacterium | reverse complement strand
GCTTGTGTTGGACCGGCTGCAAGGACACGGGGCGCGGCGGCGCTCTCTCCGTAATCGGCTTCCACAATCTGACGCGGCCAAAATCCTACCATTTGAGGACGTGATGAGCAGCAGCGCCAATTGGAATTATCCGACGTCGATCAAGTTCGGCGCTGGGCGTGTCAAGGAATTGCCGGAGCACGCGCACGCGCTTGGCATGAAACGGCCGTTGCTCGTAACGGACAAAGCGCTTGGCGGCTTGCCAATCACAAAAAACGCTCTCGCGGTGTTGACGGACGCCGGCCTTGAAGCGGCGATGTTCGCGGATGTGCGTTCGAATCCCACCGAGGAAAATCTCGAAGCCGGCGTCGCGTGCTTTCGGGCCGGCGGCCATGACGGCGTGATCGCCTTTGGCGGCGGCTCGGGCCTCGATCTTGGCAAACTCGTAGCATTCATGTGCGGTCAGACACGCCCGACCTGGGATTTCGAGGATGTCGGCGATTGGTGGACGCGCGCTGACGCCAGCGTCATCGCGCCGATTATAGCCGTGCCAACGACGGCGGGCACTGGTTCGGAAGTAGGCCGCGCTGGCGTCATCACTGATTCCAAGGCGCACGTGAAGAAAGTGATCTTTCATCCCAAAATGATGCCGGCGGTGGTGATTTGCGATCCTGAACTCACCGTGGGCATGCCGGCGGTGATCACCGTCGGCACAGGGCTTGATGCGTTCGCGCATTGCCTCGAAGCCTATTGCGCGCCGTCGTATCACCCGCTCGCCGATGGCATCGCCGTCGAAGGCATGCGTTTGGTGAAGGAGTATCTGCCGCGCGCCTACAAAACGCCGACCGACATTGAAGCGCGCGGCCACATGATGAGCGCCGCTGCTATGGGCGCGACAGCGTTCCAGAAAGGGCTTGGCGCCATGCATGCGCTCTCGCACCCGATTGGCGCTCTCTACGACACCCATCACGGGATGACCAACGCCGTGGTGATGCCGGCTGTGCTCGAAGCCAACCGCGCCGCGATCGAGCCAAAGATCATTCGACTTGGCGCCTATCTCGGCATTGATGGTGGTTTTGACGGTTTCTTGCGCTTCGTGCGGAGTTTGCGCGCGGACCTTAATGTGCCCCCAAACCTCACCGCCTTCGGCGTGCCGCG
This sequence comes from Alphaproteobacteria bacterium, assembly GCA_031379565.1. GTDB lineage: Bacteria > Pseudomonadota > Alphaproteobacteria > Caulobacterales > Aquidulcibacteraceae > Vitreimonas. The sequence goes on along the minus strand of JANNFH010000038.1, from coordinate 8,881 downwards.
TGACGGGTTTGACCGCATCGTCGCCATGTCGCTCGAAGACCCCACCGCCGGCGGCAATCCTCTGCCGCTGACGCGGGAATTGGCGAACGCCATGTTGGAGGCGGCGTTCGGAGATTAGCGCAGCCGGCGAAAAATTGCCCGCTACGAAAAAAAGCTGACTGTCGCCTTTTGCCCGCCGCCGGCTCGATAGAAGAAGCGAATCATGAAGTAAGCGCGGCGTCCTATCCCTTTGGATTGATAACTCCAAGGTCGGCGATATTCCGCCTCCCACCACCGTGATTCTCATCCCACTTGCACGCGCCGCGCTTGGCGCCGAGGAAAAGAGAACAAATGGTGCCCGGAAGAGGACTCGAACCTCCACGCCCTTGCGAGCGCCAGCACCTGAAGCTGGTGCGTCTACCAATTCCGCCATCCGGGCCCAGCCGCGTGTTTTTCGCGCCTGTTTCAGGCCGTTTCCGGGCGGCAAGCGAAAGCCCGCTTGGCCTGAAACGGTCTGAGCGGCGGGGTGTAAGGGAGGGTCGCTTGGGCGTCAATCGGACCCGGCGACGCCGTGTTCGCTTGGCCTTGGCCCCTGCCTGATATACCCACCGCCCCCATGACGCCGCGCGACAGAATCCGCAACTTCTCCATCGTCGCCCACATCGACCACGGCAAATCCACGCTCTCGGACCGGCTGATCCAGCAGACCGGCGGCCTCAGCGCGCGGGAAATGACCGAGCAGGTCCTGGATACGATGGAGATCGAGAAGGAGCGGGGGATCACCATCAAGGCGCAGACGGTGCGCCTTGATTACCGGGCCAAGGATGGGCTCGATTACGTGCTGAACCTGATGGACACGCCTGGGCACGTCGATTTTGCCTATGAGGTCAGCCGTTCCTTGGCGGCGTGCGAGGGGGCGCTGCTGATCGTCGATGCCAGCCAGGGCGTCGAGGCGCAGACGCTGGCCAACGTTTACCAGGCGCTCGACAACGATCTTGAGATCGTGCCGGTGCTGAACAAGATCGATCTGCCCGCGGCCGAGCCCGAGCGCATCCGCCAGCAGATCGAGGACGTGATCGGGCTCGACGCGTCGCAGGCGATCTTGGCGTCGGGAAAAACCGGCGAAGGCATTCCTGAATTGCTCGAAGCCATTGTCACGCGGCTGCCGCCGCCGAAAGAGGGCGATGCGGGCGCGCCGCTGAAAGCGCTGCTGGTGGATGCGTGGTACGATTCCTATCTCGGCGTCGTCGTGCTGTTTCGCGTCATCGATGGCGTGATGAGGCGCGGCATGCGCATCAAATTGATGCAGACCGGCGCCGATTACGGGATCGACACGCTTGGCGTGTTCCGTCCCAAACGCGAAGACATGACCGAACTTGGCCCCGGCGAGATCGGCTATTTCACCGGCTCGATAAAGGATGTCGCCGACGCGCGCGTCGGCGACACCATCACCGAGTATCGCCGCGAGACAACCAAGGCGTTGCCGGGCTTCAAGCCGGCGCAGCCGGTGGTGTTTTGCGGGCTGTTCCCGGTGGACGCCGCCAATTTCGAAGATTTGCGCGCGGCGATGGGGCGGCTGCGGCTCAACGATGCGATCTTCAGCTTTGAAATGGAATCCAGCGCCGCGCTCGTTTTTGGGTTTCGCTGCGGCTTTCTCGGGCTGCTGCATCTGGAAATCATCCAGGAGCGCCTCACGCGCGAGTTCAATCTCGACCTGATCGCCACAGCGCCGAGCGTGGTTTACCGCATTCACCTCACCGACGGGACGATGCTCGAATTGCACAATCCGGCCGACATGCCCGACGTGATGCGAATCAAACAAATCGAAGAGCCCTGGATCAAGGCGACGATCCTGACGCCGGACGAATATCTCGGCTCTATCATCAAGCTCTGCCAGGACCGGCGCGGCGTGCAGAAAGAGCTCTCCTATGTCGGCTCACGCGCGCTGCTGGTATACGAATTGCCGCTCAACGAAGTGGTGTTCGATTTCTACGATCGGCTAAAGAGCGTGTCGAAAGGCTACGCCAGTTTCGATTATAATCTGATAGATCACCGCGAAGGCAATCTGGTGAAAATGTCGATCCTGGTGAACGACGATCCGGTCGATGCGCTGTCGATGCTGGTGCATGCCGGGCGCGCCGAAAGCCGCGGGCGCGCCATGGTGGAAAAGCTGAAGGAGCTGATCCCGCAGCACATGTTCAAAATCCCGATCCAAGCCGCCATTGGCGGGCGCATCATCGCCCGCGAAACCCTCTCGGCGCTGCGCAAGGACGTCACCGCCAAATGCTACGGCGGCGATGTTTCCCGCAAACGCAAGCTGCTCGACAAGCAAAAAGAGGGCAAGAAAAAGATGCGCCAGTTCGGGAAGGTGGATATCCCGCAGGAGGCGTTCATCGCGGCGCTGAAGATGGATTCCGACTGACGCGCAGCGTCAAAGGAATCCGTCCCGGGCAAACTGAGCGCAGCGAAAGCGCGATCCGGGATCGGGAGGGAGTCATGCCGAAGCCGATCCAGTTCCGCCTTCATGCTGAGCACGCCTTGGCCGAGCGTGAGATCGCGCGTGAATGGGTGGAGCGCACCGTTCTCGCGCCTGAATGGACCGAACCTGATCCGGATCCCGCGCTAGAACGCCGCTTTCGCGCCATTCCGGAGCGGGGAGGGCGCATTCTTCGCGTCGTCTGCGCCGAAAATGATGCTATGATCCTCGTTGTAACCGCCTTTCTGGACCGCAGGGCGCGGAGGCCCGTATGACCATTCGTTTCCACTACGACCAGGACGCTGACGCAGCCTACCTGCGCTTCTCGGGGGAAGCCGTGGTCGAAAGCGAAGAAGTCGCGCCGGGCATTGTGCTCGACTTTGACGCGGCGGGCCGCATGGTTGGCATGGAAGTCCTGCGCGCGCGTGAGCATTTGCCCGCGGATGCGCTTGTGGCGGCTGAGTAGAGACGGCGACGCGACGCGCACGCTCCTCGACAAAAAGAGGGCAAGAAAAAGATGCGCCAGTTCGGGAAAGTGGACATCCCGCAAGAGGCGTTCATCGCGGCGTTGAAGATGGATGGGGATTAGGGCGAGTTGACGGCCGTCAGTCATGAAGTTCGCGGGCTCGCCGAAGCCCTGGTGGCAACGCAATCGCACGGGCGTTTTTCTCGTCGTACTCTATCAGTTTTTTGTCATGCAGCCCGCGCAAGACTTTGCGCTTGTAGTCCGTTGGATTGCTGTATTCGACGTTGATTCGAAGGCGATCAACACTCACCCACTGATTTAGGTGCGCCAGAACAACGAGCGTTTTTTCCCCAGCGGTCAAACCCGGCCGCAAGACGCGCACGATGCCATCATTGTCCCAGATCAGAGGCAATTCGGACATGTTGACCGAGAGATAGAAATTTCCATCACCGGATTTGCCGAGTGCTTCGCACAACGCTCTAGACGTTTCACAGAGCGCCCACTTCGATGCTCGAAAAAAGTACTCTCCATCCAGTGCGTTCGGACGCACTGGGCTTCCAACGTGCCCCACAGAACGATTGTTGCGGAGCTCGTAGATTCCAATCAGGACACGAGGAATTTGGATCCGAAGGGATCTCGAGAGGGTTGTGTTCTTTTCAAGCTGTGTGCATGCGGAGACAAAATTGGCTGGCTTGAATGGTTGCGCTTGAAATGAGCCGGAAGAAACGCCTTCCAAAATCGAGTAGATGGCCTCCGCGATTTTACCGGCCTTCAGTCCAACTTTCTCCCAGTCATGCACGTACCAACCCTCCACCTGTTCTGAAAAATCGCTGAACAAGTCATTGACGAAGGCGGGCGGAACACCTGGAAATGAAGCGACCCATTCCTTAGGGGTTGACATAGGTCCACACGCCGTCCGCTTTCACGCGCCGAAGTTGGCCCGCTTGCACAGTGTGGATAACCGCAGCTGCAATGTTCTTTCGTTCGTAGGGCGTTGCCTTTTCGCGAAGGCGATCGCCGATTTGTCCGGCTGTCTTAGGGGTCGTAAAGAACGACTCTTCAATGAGCGTACGAATCCTAGACCCGCAGCTCGGCCCCCCGGTCTTGACGACCTTGCGTTGCTTCTTTTCCGCCGGGGCGGTGCCTTCACCGTCAATTCGATCGTTAGCCGACTGCTTGTCGGCGTCAGCGCCTATCTTAAGGCCAATGCCTCTGAGCGGCATCTGCGCGCGCCATTCTGCGAGTTGAGCGGTCACAAAGTCCTCTGGGCCCTCCAAATCGAGCTTAAAGTCGCCATAGGCTAAAGATGCTTTTGTATTCGTCACGGCCAAATTCTCCAAATCGACAAAAAACTGAGCGTGTTATCTCACGGAGTCAAGCGCCAAGTTCGTCTTAAGTTCTACTTTTTTACATTTGAGCTTAGGTTGTGGCACGCTTAGCGGAAAGCAAGTGGAAAGCAGGTGTCTCCGCCGTATATATCACTTGATAAAACAATAGTATAACTATTGCGTGATGAACGTCGCGCAACATATCTAAGGCGCTCGAGCGTACTAATTTGTTGTTTATAAATGCAAAAATACGACTGTTGTGACTGAACGTGGCATGTGGCGAGTAGCCAGCGGTCATCTGGCGGCTCGAACCAGCAGGTATTCGAGAGTGCATGTCTTCGTCGATTTGCTTAAACCCCGCTGTGCCCTACATCTCCATCACCCGTCTCCGCCTGCGCTCCATCTTCACGCTCCCCGCGTTCGCGCGCGAGACGCGCGCTATCGCGGCGCAAGCGGCGACATTGCAGGGCTTCATCTCCGGCGCGGTGTTGGCCGAAGGGCGCCTCGTGTTCTGGACGCGCACGGCGTGGGAGAGCGCCGAGGCGATGGCGGCGTTTCGCGATAGCGGCGCGCATCGCGATTCGATGCCGAAGCTGATGCTCTGGTGCGATGAAGCCTCGGTCGCGCACTGGGAGGGCGAACCCGCCGCCGATTGGGATTCCATCTATGCGCGCATGGCGGCGGAGGGACGCTCTTCCCGCGTGAAGCGCCCGACGCGCGCGCATCAAGAGCGCCGCTTTTCGCGCATGCGGCGCTGGGCGCCGGAGCAGAAGATCGGTTGATGTGGTGCCGCGTGACCACTGGCAGGCGGCGCTTTTCTCGGCGTGACAGGAAAGCACGCGCGGGCTAGTCAAAGCCATCGATAGAGAACGAGGAGGCGTGCATGTTCCGTTCGGTTTTGTTCGCGGCGGCGGCTGCGTTGAGTTTAGCGGCGTGCGGCCAGCGGGGCTCGGGCCCGCCTTTACCCAAGGGCGAAGAGGGCGCGATCAACGCACCGAGCCAGATCAACGCGCCCGCGGCAGAGGGCCAGGCCGCTTTAACGGCCGAGCAGCGCACGCAGCTTGAGCAATTGGTCCGCAATTATCTGAACGAAGCAGTGCGCCGCAATGGCGGCGGCACGAGCCCGGCGGCGGGATTCAACGATGAAATCATCGACCTGCAACCGGGCGCGGACCATCGCTGGCAGGTCGATCTCGTCGGCGGCGCCAATTACCGTGTCCTCGGCGGCTGTGACAACGAATGTTCCAATCTCGACATCGAGCTTGTCGATGCACGCGGCGCCGTCGTGGCCAGCGATTTGGGGCCGAACGATTTTCCGGTGGTGAATTTCACCCCGGCTGCGAACGGGCGCTTCATCGTTCGCATCATGATGCAGGCCTGCTCTGTAGCGCCCTGCTACGCGGGCGCGCGGGTGATGAGCCATGGCGGCGGCGCGCAGCCGGCCATGGCCCCGCCGCCGAAGCCTTAAAGGTGGACCGCTTCTCGTCCGAAAACCGCGTCACACTTTTCGGGAAGCGGTCTAATCACGCGTACGGGAAGCATTCCTCGCGCTTGAGCTCGAGGCCGAACTTGGACGCGAGCGCCGCGATTGCGGCGGCGTGCGCGATGTATGGATCAGAATTGTCCGGTCCAACAAGGACGATGCGGAAATTGACCTGGTTACGCCCAAGCGGAGGCAGCATTGCCGTGGCCAGGCCCTCGCCGTCGTCGGCGCGTAGCGTGAGGTAAAGCGGCATAGCCGCCTCAACATGGCGCTTGAGGCCGATGTCGCGCTCGAACGCGGCGGCGCCGCTTGGCGCGCGGTAGCTTTCCTTGGCGGCGGCGAGATGGCGGCGGAAATATTTATCGACCGCATGGCGCATCAACGCTGCCTCGGCTTCCGCTTCGGCTTCGGTCTCTAGCCTGAACCAGGTTTTCGCGCCGGGCGCATCGCAGAGATATTGCATGGGCGCGAATGTAGCAGCGATCTCCAACCAAATTATGGAGATCGCTGCTTAAGCGCATTTAGCAGGGCACATCGACCATGACGTACCGATTGGCGTAGCGATCCCATTGCCGCTCCCGGCGGGTGCAGGCGGAGCGCTGTTGCGCATTCGGGTCGTAATAACCGCCCTGTAGGCCCTGATCGTCGCGATCATAGCGGGGATCGTAGCCGCGATTGGCGTAGGGCTGGTTGGCGTAAGGTTGGGCCGCGTAGGGTGCGGCGGCGTAGCCTTGATTGTAATAGCCGCCCTGGTTGTAATAGCCCTGATTGCAGCCGCCGCCGCAGGGCGGCGGAGGCGGCGCGGCGCAACGCTGATAATTGTTGCTGCACGAATATCGCGGCTGCGGCGGGCCTGAGGCGGCCGCACCCAGCGCCAGGCCGAGCACTAGCCCGATGACGCCCGCGGCGACGGTATCGCCGTCATTGTCGCGGCGCCCGTAATGGCGGTAATCGCGCCCGTCGCGATAATAGCCGTCATTGTGCCCGCCATAATAACCGCCGCGCCCGTCTCGCGCGGCGGCGGTTCCAGGCGCCAAAGCGGCAAAGGCGAGCGCGAAGGCCGCGAGCGCGGCGGTGATTTTGCGTGTCATGTGCCCAAACTCCTGGGTTTGGGGGCAGGCTAAGCGCGGGCATCTGAACCCAACCTGAATCCAAGCTGAACGCGCTTGGCTTCAGATCACGACGAAGTCGGCGGCCGTGAGCGCGAGACCCGTATCGAGTGTGGCGAACCAGATTTTCGCGCCCGCGCCATTGCCGTCAGCGTCGAAATAAAGCCTGCCATTGGCGCTGTCGTAGAGGATGCGATCGCTGGAATCGTGGGCGCTTGCGCCGATGAAGAACTTGCTCGCCGCCAGCACCCCCGTCGCGCCGCCGAGGCCGATGAAAACACCATTCTCAAGTTGAATCGTGTCGGCGGCGACGTTGTAATCGGTGATGGTGTCGCGATTGGCGCCGGCGGGCGCGGTGTTGAAGACGAACGTATCGGCGCCGCCGTGGCCGGTCAGAACGTCGAGGCCCAAACCGCCGTTGAGTTTGTCGGCGCCGCTGCCGCCCTTGAGCGTATCGGCGCCATCGCCGCCCGCCAGCTTGTTGGTGCCGGCGTCACCGGTAAGAACGTCGTTGAACGCCGATCCGATCAGATTTTCGATGCCAGTGAGGGTGTCGCCTTGGGCATCGGCGTCGAGCCCTGCGCCTGAGGACAGGTTCACGCGAACGCGCGAGGCCGAGGTGGAATAGCTTGCGGTGTCGATGTTGGCGCCGCCATTGAGAGAATCCGCCCCCGCGCCGCCGAACAGCGTGTCGGCGCCCGCGTTGCCAGACAACGAATCCTCGCCCGCCATGCCTCGGAGCACGTTGTTCAATTCGTTGCCGCTGATGCCGTTGTTAAGACCATTGCCGGTGGCGGTGAGCGCCGTGCCGTTCAGCGCCATGTTTTCGAGGTTCGCCACCATGGTGTAATTGATGGAGACAGCCGCGTAGTCTGAAAATCCCTCGCCGAGGTTCTCGTGGATGATATCTCCGGCCTCGTACACGAAATAAACATCCTCGCCGTCGCCGCCAAACATATGGTCGGCAGCAGCGTCGGCCGCTCCATAGATTTGGTCGTCGCCGTCGCCGCCGAACACCGTATCGGCGCCGTCGCCCGCGTTGAAGATGTCGCGCTGGGTCGAGCCGGTGAGGGTGTTCGCGCCGGCGCTGCCGACAAGGTTAATGGAATCGCCTTCGATGGCTTGGTTGGGATTCCAAGATGAAAACGTCCAGCCGGAGATGTCTACCGAGCCGGAAGACACGTTGATGATGACAATGTCCTGGACGGTGGCAAATCCAACCACCGCCAGCGTGCTGCTGAGGCCGGCGCCGATCTGGCTGCCGGCGAAGCTGGCGATCAAAGATGTCTCGGTCCCGAGCGCGATGCCGAACTGCAATCGTTCAAAGCTGGCCAAAGTGGCGAGGTGGAAGCTGACATCGGCGCCTCGGCTCAGCAGCGTGTCGGTCCCAGCTCCGCCGTCGAAAATGTCGCCGGCGCCGGTGCCGCCGGCATTGGCGCTGAAGGTGTCGTTGCCGCCGTAGCCAAAGAGGGTGTCGCCGAAGGCGGTGTCGTTGAGGGTGTCGGCGCCGCCAAAGATGGCGTCTTGCAGCGCGGTGTTGTTGTTGGCGCTGATCCAGGTGAGAAAATCGCTGACGAGGAAAGAAAAACCGCTCCAGGTTTCTCGCTCAACCACGCCGCTGTCGAGGTTGGTGATTGTGAGGCTGGTGATCGAACCCGTCGTTGGCATGTTGCCGGAATAGGCGCCGAAACCCGTGCCGTGAAACACAATCCGGTTTTCGAGCGCAAGCTCGATGCCAAACGAAGTCGCGGCCTGCGCGCCGAAAATGGCCCACGTGTTGAGGTCGTCGATGTTGTCGATTAGGTTATCAGCGCCAATAGCTCCCGATGGGGTCAGCGTGGTCATAATGCTCGCTCCGTTAACCTAAGCGTTGCTTGCGCACAGCGCGCGGGTGTTGCTCCGCTCGGAGCAAGCTTCCCCTGACCCGTCACCTTATATGTCGGTTGCGACGATGTCTCGCCAGCTTGCATCTCAGGGGAGACGCCGGGCTGGATCCTCCCCAGAACGATGTGCTCGTCGAGCTATCCTCCTCGCATCAAG
>JANNFH010000017.1:0-2680 GCA_031379565.1 Alphaproteobacteria bacterium | reverse complement strand
CGAAGCGCTGGAGTTCGATAATTTGATCGCGCAATCGGTCGTGACCGTGAACAGCGCCCTCAACCGCACCGAGAGCCGCGGCGCCCATGCGCGCGAGGACTTCCCCGACCGCGACGACGTGAATTGGATGAAGCACACCCTGATGTGGCTCGACCCCGACGGCTCAACCCGGATCGACTATCGCCCCGAGCATTCGAACACGATGACCAACGAAGTCGAGAGCATCCCGCCGAAGAAGCGGGTGTATTGAATTTCGTTGTCGGTGATGCGTTGTTCGCGGGGGCGGCGTCATGTCTTACTTCCAGCCTGACACGGAAACACTGCTCGCGGTGGTCCTTGGCGCCCTGCTGGCCACCGTCGGCGGCTTTTCCGAGCGTCAGCTCGAGCGCGCGGTCCAGCGTCGTGAGAAGGAGCGCAACGCGGCCTTGCTGTTTGGCGAGCTGCTCAACTCGATGCGTGTGATACTGCGCCTCGCCGATGAAACGCGTGGGCGCGGCGATCCCTATGGCCCGATCACGCTCCGCTTCGTGCGTGCCGCCCGCCGCGAAGCTGAGATTTACGATCGCAACCGCGAAACCCTGCTCGATCTCAACAACGCTGTCCTTCGCGCGCAGATCAGCGTTTTCGTTGCGCGCATCGCCTTTTCCCTGGACGGGGTGTTCGACGCCACTGGCGAAATCGCCGCTGCCGAACTGAATCTCAGATCGATCGAGCCGAGCCATCCCGACCGGGCCGAGCTTGAACGCCACATTGCCGTCCTCAAGGATAGCCGCAAGCTTGCCTTCGATTTCGCGCTTGAGACGAGCGAGCAGATCAAGTCGCTGCTGGCGGCGCTGTCGCCCCTCGCGAAACATGATTTCGGCGCCACCGAGCAGGCGGCGCGCCAGTAGCAGCTTGGCGGCGGCCGAGATGCGAGCGAGGGGCGTGCTTGACGCCTTCGGGCGCTGCACCGAACACTTCCGCCTAAGCGCCTTCGAGCGCCGCGTCGAATTCCGCCTTCCAACCCGCCACCAAATTGCGATTGTCCTGATCCCAGGGGTGAAAACCGGGCCGAAACCACGCGAAATAGATCTTCCAGCCGCGCTGGAAGATACCAGGGGTGTTCCAAACAAACCGCCTAACGGCCTTCACCGCTTGCTCTGGTGTGTATCCATCCGCTTGCAGCAGCCGTGCTGCGTAGCGCGTGATATGGCGGGTGAACATGAAACTTATGATCGCCATTGAGATGGTGCGCCGCAAATAGCGCTTAAGCGGCGGCCAGTGGCGCGTCACCTGCATAAACACATCATAGGCAACGGCTTTGTGCTCGGTCTCTTCCATGGCGTGCCAGCGCCACATTCTTTCGATGCCAGGGGCGGTATTTTCGAACAAATCGCGATGCCGCACATGCATGTCCGCCATCATCGCCGTGAAGTGTTCGAGTGCAATGGTCGCTATCAGCATCGCCATCGGGCCGCGCCCACGGGCGAAGCCAATGCGCTCGCGCAATTCCGCTTCGACCTCGGCGACCGGATAACGCGTGCGATCGATCATCAGGTTGAGCGTGTGGTGCTCGCGCGAGTGAATGGCTTCCTGGGCAATAAAGCCGCGGACATCATCCGCCAGCTTGCCGTTTACTTCGCCACGAAAATGGCGAACCGCATCGATGAACAGGCGCTCGCCGTCGGGGAAGGTCAACGACAGGGCGTTGAACACCGCTGTGCCGACAGGATCGCCGCCGAGCCAATGGCCATTGCGGGCGCTTTCCAAATCGAAACGAATGTCACGCGGTAAGACGTTGACGTCGGCGGGTGTGTGTTTTGTGGTCATGGCGAGGCATGCGGTTTAGCATTGATCGATGGGGATGTCCCGCTCTCCGAGCGGTGAACGGCAAACAGAGGCGCTCGACGCAACGTCATCCTTGACGCTCGCGCCACCCTCGCAGAACACTTGCGCACAATCTGAGCGATTTCAGAGAGGTTGAGGCTTCATGACGACCTTTGAATTCATCTCTGTCTTCATTTCGATCATCTTCGGTTTGAGTTTGGCGCACCTGCTCACGGGCGCCATGCACAATCTCTTTCACCGCAAACTGGGCTTCGAGCGCGGCGCCTATCTGCTGTTCCTGACGGTGCTGGTACTCGCGCAATGGTGGACGTTCTTCCGCTGGCGCAACGTCGAAGTCTGGAGCTTCGACGCGTTCTCCCTGCTGGTCATCTGGGCGCTGAATATTTTCGCGATGCCCGTGGCGCTCTACCCACCTGGAGAAGAAGCTCATGACACGCTGACGCACCGCCGAACTTTGCTTATTCTGATGATAGCCATGTGCGTGTTCGATGCCGCACAGACGGCGCTACTGGGCGACCTATTTAAACCCTGGTATTATTTGCTCTTCGTCGGTCACTACGCCGCGCTCGCCACCTTGGCGATCCTTATCCAAAACAGCCGCTTTCACAAAGTGGTCGCGGCGTACTTCGCGTTCAGCATAGTCACGTGGGCGTTCCTTGTTCGGCGCTTCTTGACGTAGTGTTGGCCCACTGGCGCAGAGTCTGCCTTTGCCTTCGATGCGGTGGACGGCTCTCCACCCGGCCGGCAGCATAAGCTTCCGGTTTGAGCTGGAGGAGAGCCATGGATCAGGTCGTCACGATTGGGTTGGACATCGCGAAGTCGGTGTTTCAGGTGCATGGGGTGGATGCTGCGG
>JANNFH010000479.1:0-8739 GCA_031379565.1 Alphaproteobacteria bacterium | reverse complement strand
AGGCCATCGCCTTGGCCCCGCCCGACTTCGCCAGCACCAAAGTGATCGCCGCCGTCAGCGTCGTCTTGCCATGATCCACGTGCCCGATCGTGCCGATATTGCAGTGCGGCTTGGTCCGCTCGAATTTTGCCTTGGCCATCTTGGTCCTCGTTCTCCGGCGTAAATTTGGGATGAGCGCGTGTGAACGCACCGGCCTTGAGCCGGAGCGGAATTAAGGTCGGGGTCTTTAGCCCCCGTCACGCTTCCGTCAAGCCCGGATTGGATTGGACGCGGCGGCGCGGCGCGCTAACCTGTCCGCGCGACGGTCGCCCGCATTCCATCTGGGGTGGGGCGCCAAGAGGGAACGCGGTGAGGAGCAACGCTCCAAAACCGCGGCTGTGCCCGCAACTGTGAGCGGCGAGCGCTCCGCCAATTCGCCACTGCCCCGGAAACCCGAGGCGGGAAGGCGGCGGAAGCGCAACGACCCGCGAAGCCAGGAGACCTGCCGTCGCGGTCGCTCGTTCGTGGGCCGGGTCCAGCCCTCCGAACCGGACGTCTCCGTCGCAGCGACACGGGGGTTGGCCCTGCGCATCACGCGCACCCGTTTCGCTGCATATCGCGCCGCCCCGGGCTGGAGCGCGCCTCAAACGGAGACGCGCCGATGCGCAAATTCTTGTCCGCCACCGCCCTCGCCCTATCGCTGGGCGCCGCGCCCACCGCCCAAGCGGAGGAGGAGATCGTCGTCACCGCGACGCGAACGCCGACGCCGTTATCTCGCCTCCCGGCGCGGGTGGAGACGATCGACCGCGCCGACATCGAAGCAAACGCCGTCGTTACGCTCGCTGAGGCGATCGGCTCGAACGCCGTGCAGGCAGGCGGCGCAGGACAACAAACGTCAATGTTCCTGCGCGGGGCCAATTCCAAGCACGCGCTGGCGCTGTTTGACGGCGTGCGACTTAACGACGCTTCCTCGCCCAATGCCCAATACGATTTCGGCCTCGACACGCTCGGAGCGATCGAGCGCATTGAAGTGCTCCGGGGGCCGGCCAGCGCGATCTACGGCTCGGACGCAATTGGCGGCGTGGTAAACATCATCCCCCGCCGCGGAGGCGCGGACGCATTCGAGCCGTTCGCGGAGGCGGCCTTCGGCTCGGTCGGCACGCGGCGCGGCTTGATCGGCGCCGCGGGCGCCTCGGGCGCTCTTGAATATGGGCTCAGCGCCGAGGCATTCGCGACAGATGGCTACGATATCATCCCCCGGCGGATAACAACGCACACCGGCGATCCGGACGGTGCGGAAATCAACACGTTCGCCGGCTCGGCGCGCCTCGATCTAGGCGCCTTCGCCCTCGACGGAATTGCACGCGTACGCCAGGCCAGCGCCGAGTTCGACTCCTTTTCCGGTGGCGCATTCTTCGATTTGCGCGCCGACGATCCAGATTTGGAGAACCAAGCCACCCAATCCTTGTGGCGGCTAGGCGGCGAGACCCAAGCCGGTGGCGGCTGGCGTTTCCGTGTTTCGGGCGGCCAGGTGCGCAGCGACCGCAGCGAGACCGACGCCGGCGTCCAAACCAACGCCGCTAAATCCACGCAAGACTTCGCCGACGCCAACATCCGCTTCACCCAATCCAGCACGGTGCTTGCGGCAGGCCTGGCTTACGAGCGCGCCGAGATCAAAACCCAACCGCAATTCGCCGGCCCGCTGCGCGTCGGCGAGGCTCAAGCCGCTGTCTATCTTATTGGCCAAACCCATTTCGCCGATCGCTTTGACGCCACCGGATCGGTGCGCATCGATCATTACGAGAGCTTCGGCGCGCAAACGACCTTCGCGCTGGGGCTGGTCGCGGATTTCGCGCCACTGCGTCTGTTTGCCTCCTATGGCACAGCGTTCAAGGCGCCCTCATTGAGCGAACGGTTTGAAACCAGCTTGTTCAATCTGGGTAATCCTGAGCTTGATCCCGAGCGATCGCGCTCGTGGGAGCTCGGCGCCGATTGGGCCGCCTTGGCCGGAGATCGACTGACGCTTGGCGCTTCGCTCTATCAGACGCGGGTGGAAAATCAGATCGAGTATGTATTTAGCCAATCGCGCAACGTGAACATCAAACGCGCGTCACTTGACGGCGCCGAGTTTTACGCCGAGGCGGCGGCGACTTCATGGGCGAGGTTGCGCCTAGCCTATGCGTGGACCGACGCGCGTGACGACACGAATGGCCGCCAGCTCACGCGCCGGCCCGAGCATGGCTGGACCTTGCTCGCGCGCGCGCAGGCGGGCGAACGGCTTGGGCTGGTATTCTCGTGGCGCTATGTCGGCGAACGCGCGGACGTGACCTATGACGACGCAGGCGCGTTCGTGAGCGGCGCCGGGCGAACGCCTGGCTTCGGGATCGGCGCTTTGGCGGCGACGTTCGACGTCAATCAGCACGCCGAAATGTTCGCACGCATAGACAATATCACCGACGAAACCTACGAGCAGCCTGCCGCGTTCGCTGGCGCGCCCCGCAGCGCCACGCTCGGCCTGCGCGCCCGGTTCTGATTCCTATGGGCGGCGCTTTACTTGGCAGGCGCCGCCCATCGGCCTAGCGTCGCCTTGGTCAGAGCAGGAGAAAACTAGTGGCCGTCGCAAAAGTGATTGAACTCACCGCCGCCTCTAAGAAAAGTTTGGAGGACGCCATCAATAACGGGCTCTCGAAGGCCTCCGACACGCTGGAGAACGTCGAGGGGGCCTGGATTCAGGATATCAAGGTCAGCTGCAAGGACGGTAAGATCGCCGAATGGCGCGTCAACATGAAGGTGACGTTCGTGTTGAACTAAGGGCAGATCAGCGCGGCGCGGCGCGCAGATTGAGATCGCCGCGCTCGGATGGGCGGCGCGCCGCGTAATAACACAGCGAGCGTAACCCGCCATTGTTGTCGGCTTGCGCGCGATTTTCGTCAGCGAACCATTGCCGCAGCAACGAAACGCTCCCTGCCGCGGTCTCGCCCGGCGCGGGCATCGCCGCTACGACATAATTGCGCGCGGTCTCCGACGTCGCCCAGGATGGCCAGGACTCGGCATCGTGGGTGAAACGCACGCGCAAAGTGCCGCAATCGAACGCGCCCCATTCCATGTCCGTGATCTCGATCAGGCGGCGCGGCGCGGGACCGCAAAACGAGGGCGGGTTGCCGGTTTCAAAGGACCCGCGAAGCAAACTCTGGCCAAGCGCAGTGACGGCGTATTGGGTCTCGCCCTCGCCTTGGGCGTCGAGAAAACCCATTTCGACAAACTCGTCCATGCGCCGCTTGGCTTCGGCCGCGACATCGCCGCCCCAATCGCGCTGCATCAAATCGTAGCGAACGACGAAGGCGCCATGACGCATTTCGCCGTCGAGCCAGAGTCCGGGAATCCGCATGCAAACCGGCACGTTTGCGAGCATGGCGCTGATGGTTGCGGCGACTTCCTCGCGAGAGACATCGCGTTCGACAGCTTGAACCGCGCTGTCGTAGTAGCCCTGGCGGATATCACGCGGCGCGCGCGGGCCCGTCGCCTGAGCCGGCGCAGTCGCCGTCGCGCAGCCCGCAGCAAGCACTAGAAGCACCGCCGCCCCTACCCGCACGAAAGTCGAACCAAACACGGCGCACCACCTGCAACGCCAACCTTAAGCTGGCAGGGGGTGACGTCCCCCTTTTTCCCCAGAACTCAGCATGGCGCGGAGAACTTTGCCCAAACAAGCGGATTCAATCACGGACCTCGTTACAAGACGTTCAGGCGCTAAAGTTTGGAGCGGGTAGAGGGAATCGAACCCTCGTCTTCAGCTTGGAAGGCTGTGGCTCTACCATTGAGCTATACCCGCGCCGCTACTAGGCCCCGCGCTGGCCGTTGTGACGCCTAGTCTCCCTAGCCGGCGCGCATGGCGCGAAGGCTGGTGGAAGGGGCTGGATTCGAACCAGCGTACGCTCTCGCGGGCAGATTTACAGTCTGCTGCCATTAACCACTCGGCCACCCTTCCCAGGCGCCAGCCACCAGGCCCCAGGTGTCAGAAGACGTGACACCTGATACCTGACACCCGAACCTTCGCGGAGCGCTCCTATACCTAAGCACCTTCCCCCGCTCAAGCCACGCACCTCGGGGCCGCCGCTGCGCACGCCGCGCCGCCAATTCGAGGAAGAGACCGGCGGGCCGTCCTGGATTTGGGGCGTGCACGCCAGCCTCGCCGCGCTCGCCAACCCGGCGCGGCGGATAGAGCGCGTGGTGGCCACACGTAACGCCGCGGCGCACCTGCCGGCGGGTGTTGACGCGCAAATCCTCGATCCAGACGCCATCGATGGCATGTTGCCGCCGGGCGCTGTGCACCAGGGGCTGGCGGTGCGCGCCTCGCCGCTACAACCGCTGGAGCTCGCCGCCGCCTGCGCGCCGGCCGATGGGCGCGCCGTGCTTGTGCTCGACGGCGTCACCGATCCGCAAAACGTCGGGGCTGTGTTTCGCTCCGCCGCGGCCTTTGGCGCTCGCGCGCTGGTGTTGCAGGACCGCAAGTCACCGCCGCTAACCGGCGCGCTGGCGAAGGCGGCGACCGGCGCGATCGAAATCGTGCCGCATGTGCGGGTGGTGAACATCGCGCGGGCGCTGGAGGAGCTGCGCGGCTGGGGCTATCTCACCATCGCGCTCGAGGGCGAAAGCAGCGTCGAGCTGGCGCAGGCTTTTGACCACGCGCGGCCCACCGCGCTTGTGCTCGGCGCGGAGGGCAAGGGATTGCGGCCAAGCGTGGCGGAAATCTGCGAGGTTCGCGCCCGCATACCCATCGCGGCGGCGATGGAAAGCCTCAACGTATCGGTGGCGGCGGCAATTGCGCTTTACGAAGCCGCGCGCGCGCGCTGAATGTTCAGTGCTTCTTCTTGCCGTCGCCGCCGCTGCCGGCGGCTGTCAAGATAATGCGTTTCACGAAAAAGAAGACGCCGATAACGATGAGGAAGCCAACGAGAAGAATGCCGGTGCGGCTCCAGAAGCTAGCATCCATGAGCGGCGGCAGCGCAAGCTCGCCTTGGCCCGCCAACAGAGGCGCGAAGTGCTCGATGGCGACGTAAATGACGACGGCAATGATCGCCGCTGGAATCCACTGCCCCCACGAACGCAGGAATAACGTTGCGGCGAGAGCGATGAGCAACCCTTTCGGATCGTTGATTTGCGTGAACCCCTCGCGCAGCACCTGCAACGCTTGGTCGAGATAAGCTTGCATGTCGTTCCCCCGTATGCTCCGGAAGTTTAGGAGGGGTGGGCGCGCGCGTCCAGAGCGCCGCCAAAATTGGGCGCGCACTCCAGACACATCATGACATCATCGACAAAGCGCCGATCGAGGCGAAGTCCGCCCGGAATGCGGCCGGCCTCGCGAAAGCCGATGCCTTCGTAGAAGGCACGCGCGCGCGGATTTTCCGCATTGACCCAGAGCATAAAGCGGGTTGCGCCGGCAAGGCGTGCGTCGGCGATGGCGGCCAATACGAGCCGCTTGGCGAGGCCCGAGCCGCGCGCGTGCGGATGCGCGTAGAGCCCATGAATCCAGCGCGTATGCGCGAGCACGTCATGGGGCAACCGGTCGATCGTGAGCTTTGCGACAAGCTTGTTATCGACAAAGGCGCCCCACGCCTCGCCGCGCGCCAACATCGCGACAATGTCTGCGTCCGGACGAGAGGCGTCCTCAGCGACCGCCTCAACGAACGCCGCGGAATTTTCGCTCAAGCCAATGCGATGCAGCCCCCGGTACGGAGCGAGATCGTCGGGCGTGAGGGCGCAGATGCGCATCAGAGCTTCCCCGGTCCGCGCGCCGCCGGATGATCGGACGAAAGCGTCGCTCGTTTCGAGCGCATCCACCCGGTTATTGAATAGCGCTCCGCTGCCGCGAATGGCGCCACCATGGTGACGGCGTGCCATTGCGGCACCTCAAAGATATTTAGCGCCCCCCAACGCGGCGTGTAGGCTTCTGCAACGTGGCCGTCAGAATCATAGAAATTCAAGAGCCCACCCCAATCGGCGCGCCAAATAGGACTCAAATTGAAGACGAACGCATAGAGCCGAAAGCCGCCTTCCTGGGCGTCGTTGTGCGCCGTAAGAAAATGACCCGGTCGATAACGCGACACGATCATGTCGAGATATGCGATGCGAGCGTCGCCTGTTATCGCACGGAATAACTCAAGGGCCGGTTCAGCGTTCATGGTGGCGAAAAACTCCACCAACGGCCCGGACAACAGTGCACCAGAAAGGCAGGCATCACTCAGGCGAAACGCGTCGTACATGAAGCGAAATTGGGTTTTCGCTTCCTCGTGCAGCTGGGCGATCAATTTGTCTTGATCGAGCCTTGATATCTGTTTCGGAACCAGATCCTGGGTCTCGCCGCCAACATTAGTGACCGTTCGCCAATCGAGGGTCTGCGTTGCATCCAACAGTCGCTGCGCCCCGTTCTCGTCTAAGAATCCGGCTAGGTGCGCGCGTTTCTTGAGTTTCACCGTTGGATGAACGGCAGACGCAAACTTTGGATCAAGCGCGAGGTCGGAGAAAAACATCACCCAGCTCCAAACCGCACCGCCCATTCGGTCATGTGCTCGTCTTCCACTTTCTTGAACAGCAGGTCGGGCGGATTGATCGTCAGGCCGCGCGGTAGCGTATCGAACAGGCCCGCATCATCCGGCGAGGGCCACATGCGGTTCCTTTCCGGAACGCCAATCGCATCGAGCACGGCCTTGGCCGCGTCGGGGATAAAAGGCTGCGCCAAAATGGCGTAGAGCACCGCGAGATTTAGCCCGGTGCGCACGCCTACGGCAGCGGCGTCGCGGTCAGTCTTGATTGCCGTCCAGGGCGCGGCCAGTTGTAGGTATTCATTGCCCGCAACCCAGATCGCGCGCAATTCGGCGGCGGCTTTACGAAATTCCATCTGCTCATGCAATTGGGTGAGCGCCGCCAAGCGTTGCGTGAATTCGGCGGCGGCCTTGCGCTCCAATTCGCCTGGCTCGCCGCCATCGGGAACCTTGCCGTCGAACTTCGACACGCAAAACCGAGTGATGCGGTTGACGAAATTTCCGAACACATTGGCGAGATCGGCGTTCACGCTCTGCTGAAATTGCTCAAGCGTGAAGGCGGCGTCCGAGCTTTCTGGCGCATTCGCCATCAGATACCAGCGCCAATAATCGCTCGGCAGCACTTCGAGCGCCGCGTCCATAAAGATACCGCGTTTTTCGCTCGTTGAAAATTTTCCGCCATACCAGGTCACCCAATTGAACGCCTTTAGGCGGTCCACCAGCTTCCAGGGCTCGCCCGAGCCCATGATCGTCACGGGAAAACTCACGGTGTGGAAGGCGACGTTGTCCTTGCCCATGAATTGGACGTAGGTGACGTCGTCAGCGCCCTTGTCTGTGCGCCACCAGCGTTCCCAATCTTGGCCTGAACTCTCGCTCCACTCGACGGTGGCGGCGATATACTCGACCGGCGCATCGAACCAGACGTAGAAGACTTTGTTCTCAAAGCCGGGACGCGGCTTGCCATCCTTGGTGACCCTCACGCCCCAAACCAGATCGCGCGTGATCGAGCGGTCGATAAGCCCCTCGTCTAACCATTTGTAAGCGATTGACCGCGCCAGCGAAGGCCAGTCGGTTGACTTATCAACCCAGGCGCGGATGCGGTCCTGCATAAACGGCTGCTTCAAAAACAAATGTGCGGTGTCGCGCGGCTCGACATTGGCGGAGCCGGAAATCTTCGAGCGCGGATTTTTCAAATCGATCGGATCGAGCAGCGATTGGCAATTGTCGCACTGATCGCCGCGCGCACGTTCAAAGCCGCACACTGGGCATGTGCCCTCGACGTAGCGATCGGGCAAGAAGCGCTTGTCGTCGATCGAGTAGATTTGCTTGGTGACGCGCTCTTCGATCAGGCCGTTCTGCTCCAGCGCTTCGCAAAAATGCTGTGTCAGTTTGTGGTTGGGGGCGTTGGAGGAGCGGCCGAAATGATCGAAGGAGAGGCGAAAGCCGTCGCAGGCGTCCTTTTGGATTTTGTACTGCGCATCGCAATAGGCGCGGACGTCCTGGCCGGTTTCGGCGGCGGCGAGCTCCGCCGGAGTGCCGTGTTCGTCGGTCGCGCAAATGAACAACACTTCATGGCCCTGCAGTCGCCGGAAACGCGCGTGCACGTCCGCCGGCAGCATCGAACCGGCCAGATTGCCGAGGTGCTTGATGCCGTTGATGTAGGGGAGTGCCGACGTGATCAGATAGCGGGCCATTGCGGCGTCGGTGTAGAGCGCGCGCAGCGTTGAACGCAAGCCGCGCGCGCGAGCGACCGGCGTTCAGCCGAAGGCTAGGCGCCGGCGCTTCGGGTTCGCCGCCGAACCGCAGCGCTATTTAGGCGATTCCCTTCAGCCGGTTGTAGGCCCCGCGCATCAAGCCGCCATAGCGCTCGACTTGGCCCGAGCCATTGTAGCCGCGCGCGAAGCCATCCCAATCCTTGCGCGCCAGTTCGTCGGCCAGATTGTTGGTGCGCACGAAACCAACGAACGCCGCGAGCTGACGCTTCTGCGATTTCGCCATGTCGGCGACGAAATCCTTGGCGTTGGCGAAGCCCGCGGCGGCGTGATTGAAGCCCATCACCTGGAAAGCGCCCCAGCTTGCCGACGCCGCCGCCGCCTCCGGATCGAGGCCGTATGCTTCACGCAGTTGCGCCCAGCGGCCATCTTGAGTGCGCGGATATTTGCTCGCATCCCAGGACCGATACGAAATGTTCGGATGGCTGACATCATGGGCATGATTGGTG
>JANNFH010000456.1:0-2614 GCA_031379565.1 Alphaproteobacteria bacterium | reverse complement strand
CGCCGCTGCGTGAGTGCGCGCGGCCGCGCCGTCTTCGCGCTGCCTTTCGCAAAGTGCGCGCGCAGCCCCTTCGGGGAAGGCGCGCCGCCGCCGCCGATGACTTTCCCGCCGGCGCGTTTCGCCCGTCCGACTGCGCCTTTGAGCGGTCCGATGATCGGCCCGCGATCACGCCCAATTTTGCCGATGCGCAATTCGAAATCGTTATCGAGCGGACCCATGGCGGGCAGTTAACCGTGATCTCGCGCCGCGTTCGAGCGCTTGCGCGTCAGCGGCGAGGCGCCTTTTTTCCACGTCACGCGACAGGTGTTTCCACCGTGGAATTTTCGACGTGCAGACAGGTGCTTATGCCAATAAGCGCCGCACCTGCTTTATCTTGCGATCTACCGTACTTCCAACTTCCGCCTCTCGACGGCGCTCGCCTTCACCTCTCGGAGCCTTGACCTTGATCGTTGTGCCGAGATTCCAACGGGCTGGCGATCCCATTACGAATTTGCCGGGGTCTCATCCCGGAATGGAAGCTCGATCGGCCCTCGCTTCGACGCCTCCCGATCCCCTCCAGGTCTTCGCCTTCGGCACTTCTCGAAGACGCTTCGACCGCCAGGCAATCCGACAGCAAAGAATGGATGGAAATAGATGTGAAATTGGATGGGCGGCTGTCGGTGACTCCTGCTTCAACCAGAGCGCCGAACAGACGGCCCCAATAGCACCCCCTTGTCTAGTCAGATTTTTCATATATTATTCTGACAATAAATGTTACATGAGACCGCCCATGTCCACCGTCGCCGCCAAAATCATCAGCCGGGTCCGCGCCCATAATCAGGGCGCGCGCGCCTTCACGCCGAAGGACTTCCTGGACTTGGGGAGGCGGGCGGCCATCGACCAAGCGCTCTTGAGGCTGGTCAAGGCTGGCAAGCTCCGCCGGATCGGGCGCGGCCTTTATGACCGTCCGCGCCACAGCGCCGTCTTGGGCAGCGATGCCCCGGCGAGCCTGGACGCCGTCGTGGCGGCAATTGCCCGGCGGGCCAAGACGGGGGTGATCCGCGATGACCTCGCCGCCGCCAATGCGATGGGCTTGACGACGGCCGTCCCCACGCGGCCAGCTTACGTGGCGGCGCGCAAGATCGGCGATGTCAGAATCGACCGCCGCATGGTCCGGTTCAACCGCGCCCAGGCGGCGCTGATCCCCTGGATCGGGAGCCCGGCGGCCCCGATCGTCCAGGCCCTGTTGTGGGCGCATGCCACGAAGGCGCCGATGGATTCAGCGGCGGCGACGATCGCGCGCCATGCCTCCACGGACGCCAAGGCGGCGCTCGCCCGCAATTTGCGAATGCTGCCTGCGTGGGCGATCGGTCCGGCCCAGCGGATCGCGGAGAATCGGGCGACATAAGGCCACGATGAATCCGAACTACGCCCGTTTCGATGCTTTGAAGCAGCAGGACCGCCGCGACCTGTTTGAGGCCGCGGCGGTTCGGCTCGGCACAACGGCCCAGGCGATCGAGAAGGACTTTTGGGTCTGCCGTGTCATCGACGCGATGTTCAAGGGGCTGCCGGCCCAACCCAAGCTCTTCTTCAAGGGTGGCACCTCGCTGTCCAAAGGCTACGGCCTGATCCGCCGGTTTTCCGAGGACATCGACATCGTGCTGTCCCGCTCTGGACTTCGCGTGCGCGGCGATGACGATCCTTTCGCGCCGTCGCTCAGCGCGACCAAACGGAAGGAAGGCTTCAAGAAACTCATCGAGAAGTGCGGCGCCCACGTGACCGTCAAAATGCGGGAGCGCCTCGCGGCGCTGCTTCCGATGTGCGCCGTGGAAACCGATGCGGACGACCCGGATGGGGCGAGCCTGCAGGTGAAATATCCCTCAATCCTCGCCGCCGATCCGTATCTCAGACCCTTCGTCAAGATCGAGTGCGGCGCCAGGGGCGCGCTTGAGCCAATCCAGAAGCGAGCCATCGCCCCATACGTGCAGGATCTGCTCGGCATGGGGATGGACCTGACCACGCCATCCGTCACGCTGATCGCCGCGCGCCGCACCTTCTGGGAGAAGGCGCTCATCCTCCATGGCGTCCATTGCGGCTTCCGCGACCAAGGCAAACGCCCGGAAGATCGCAACCCGATCTCACGACATTATTACGATGTCGCCATGATGGCTGGCCAGGCTGAAGGCGTGAAGGCCGTTCGCGACATGGCGCTACTCGACGATGTGCGGGAGCACAAACTACTCGCCTTCCGGCGGCCATGGGAAAAATTGGAAGAGGCGCGCCCCGGTGCAATCCGGCTGACGCCGCAACCAGAAATCCAACACGACCTCGCCCGCGATTATGATCGCATGTCGGGCATGTTGTTCGGCGAGGCGCCGACATTTGAATGGGTCCTGGCCGAGATCGCCAAGCTCGAAGAGGTTGTAAATCGACGGTCGGTCGCGTAGCGACCCGCAGCCGTCGCCGCGCCTGCGCCTAGGAGGGGGCTTCAGGCGATTGCCGCGCATGCATCCAATCCGCGATCGCCTGCGCCTTGGAGGCGGCGGTGAAAATCGCGCGCGCATCGTCTTTCAACACTTCCATCCAGGACGAAAGGTAGGCCGCGTGGTCCGGGCGTGGATGGTGGGCGATGCCC
>JANNFH010000247.1:0-16698 GCA_031379565.1 Alphaproteobacteria bacterium | reverse complement strand
ACAAACGCCGGCTGGCCAAGCGGCGCCCGCCGCGCCAGGTGCGGCTGTTCCTCCGCCTCCGCCAAGTCCGACACTGTCGGCATCGGAACTCGCGGCGGCGAAGGCGCGCGGCGCTCAGGCGCAGGCCGATGCGGCTGGGTCACAAGACGTCAGCTTGATGGATCTCATTCAGCAGCTTGAGCCGCTTGAACTCGGCGTCATGATCATTCTCGGCCTCTGCGCGGTGTACGCCGTCGCACTGCTGTTCGAGAAGATTTACGTGATGCGCAAGGCCGGGCGTCAGACCCGCGAATTTCTCACGGCGTTCCGCAAGGCCAATTCGGTCGAAGAGGCCGAAGCGATTGTACGCAAACAGCCGCAATCGGGCATCAAGACGATGTTCGACGCCGGCATGGCCGAAGTGCGCCGCACCCAAGACCTCGGCCTCTACACCATGCGCGACGCCCGTGATCACACCATGCAACGCGTGGCCTCGGCGATGGCGACGCGCCAGAACGAACACCTCGAAGATCTAGGTTCGTCGATGACGTTCCTCGCTTCAATCGGCGCCAACGCGCCGTTCATCGGGCTGTTCGGCACGGTCTGGGGCATCATGATCGCCTTCGTCGGCATCGCCAAAACCCAGACCACGTCACTAGCGGTGGTCGCGCCAGGCATCGCCGGCGCGCTGCTCGCAACAGCCGCCGGTCTCGCCGCCGCTATTCCGGCGGTGTTGATTTACAATTTCGCCGCCAAGCAAATCTCCAAGCAAGCGGGCAAGCTGGAGGACTTCGCGTCCGAATTCATCGCCCTCGTTTCGCGGGACATGGACCGCCGAGCCGGCTGAGCAACCACCTAAACGGAGGTAAGCCAGATGGCTGGTAAAGTAGGATCTTCAGGCGGCGGCAAGCGCGGTCGCATGGAGGTCACGGCGGATCCCAACGTGATCCCGTTCATCGACGTGATGCTTGTGCTGCTGATTATTTTCATGATCGCCGCGCCTATTTCGACCGTGGACATTCAAGTCAACATGCCGGTGTCGAAGATCGACCCCTCCAAACGGCCGCCGCGGCCGACTTGGATCACGGTCGAGGATACGGGCGGCTCGGTGAGAGTTTTCGTTATGAACGACGAGGTGACGTGGTCGATGATCGGCGAAGAAACCATCAACGCTATCAAAATCAACACGCCCACGATCGCCGACGACGAATTCGAAATCAAAGACCAGCGGGTCTACATCCGCGCCGACGAAGATACCGCTTATCGCAATGTCGTGCGGGTGATGAACCAGTTGCAGAACAGGGGCTTCACCAAGATCGGCCTTGTCGCCGAAGATAGGCGGCGCTGAGATGGCTGGAAAGATTTCCTCGGGAGGGGGGCGCGGCAAGCATGACCGGCAGCCGAACTCCGAACCGAACGTCATCCCGTTTATCGACATTCTGCTGGTGCTGCTGATCATCTTCATGGTCACCGCGCCGATTCCGACGGTGGACATCCGCGTAGACCTGCCGCCGCCGAATCCGGTGCCGATCAGGATCGAAGGGTTAAATCCAACGATTGTGGGCATTCGCGAGGGCGCCGGCGGGTTGGAAGTGTTTGTCGATCAAGAAGTCGTCACGATGGCCAGCCTTGGCGAGCGGACGCTGGATCACGCCATCCGCAATAATCCCTCCTTGAACGTGGAGGACATTTACTCGGGAGCGCGGATCTTCGTGCGTGCTGATCAGAGTACGGCCTACGGCAACGTCGTGAGGGTTATGAGCCAACTCCAGGAAGAAGGTTTCGCCCAGGTCGGGATCTTCTCTGAACTCGCGAGCGAAGGATAAGAGGATGCTTGGCCTTCGAATGACCTCCTTTGCGTTGGCGGCCTTGATCTGCTTCGCATTGGTTTATCTCGCCCTGACGCGGAAGTTCAGCGCGATTGCCGACTTTTTTGAAGATCAAGACGCGATCAAGGTCGAAATCCAGGAGAAAGCGAAGCCGCCGCCGCCGCCGCCGCCGCCGGATAGGCCGCCTCCGCCGCCTCCGCCCGAACAGCGTGTGCCGCCGCCGGATCTGTCAGCGCCGCCGACGCCGACGCCTATTCCGGTGGCGGTCGACCCGCCGCCGGCGCCGCCGACGCCGTCTGTCATCACCAATCCGCAATGGATCGAGCGGCCGGGCTCTCGTGACTTTGCTAGATATTATCCGCCACGGGCGCTTGAGCGGGGACAGGAAGGTCGGGTCATACTTGATTGCATCGTCGGGGCCGATGGTCGGATTGGCTGCAGCGTGTCGTCGGAAGATCCCTCGGGTTGGAATTTTGGCGAGGCCGCTGTTCGCATCTCGCACTCGTTCCGAATGTCGCCGCGAATGGAAGACGGCGCGCCGACTTCGGGCGGTCGCGTGCGCGTTCCGATCTCGTTCCGTCTCGCTGGATGAGGGCTGCGGAGCCCCTCGAGAGCAACGAACGCCTGACCGCATTTTGGCCCTGTTCGCTCGCGACAAACGCGGTCGCGAGGACGTGCGGTCGGCCAGGGACTGGCTGAGGAGACGATGATGAAAGTGGTGATTGGCGCCGCCATAGCGGCGATGCTCTTGGCGGGGGCCGCGTTCGCCCAGACAGAGGCTGCACCGCCGGTCGCGGCGGATTCGCAATGTGGCGTCCTGAGTCCCGAGCCGCCGCTCCCGGACGGGGCGAGCACAAGTAATCGCGACTTCAATGCAGGCGACGCTGCCTACCAAAATTGGGGCAATGCGGCGCGAACCGTCTTGGAATGTCGGCGCGCTGAGATCGCCCAAATCGAGGCCCGGTTGCGTGCGCTCTTGGTGGAGCACAATGCCGGCGCCGCGCGGCTGAACGGGCTGACCGAGGCTTGGCTTGCGCAGCGGACCGCATATTGCGCGCGCGAAGGCATCGAATGCCGCACGGCCGCACCGTGACCCGTTGACGGCTGGTTAACGTCAAATGTGCTGATCTGGGATTGACCTATGTCGCTCCCGAATCAACCTCGCTTGGACGCTTTCGAGACAGCGCCGCTTGAACTGGCCATCGAGCATAAGCCCGAGGCCCGCAATGCGATCGTGCGCCGGCTGTGCGAACTCGTTTCGTGGCCGGAAAGTCGAATTCCGGCTTACGAGCGGCAATTAGCGGCCGACATTCTGGTGGGTTTGTTACGAACCAGTAGCCTGGATTTGCGGCGGCGATGCGCGCAGGGCCTCGTCCTCATCCACGATGCGCCCAAGGGATTGTTGCGCTATTTGGGCCGCGACGAAATTGCCGTCGCTGGACCCTTGCTCGAATTGGGCGTGGGCTTTGACGATTCAGATCTCATCGCCACGGTGCGCGCAGGCGTGTCGGCGCATTGGCTCGCGCTCGCCCGCCGGCGCGGGCTCCGCGAGGCGGTCACCGACGCACTGATGTTGACCGGCGACGTTGCGGTCATGGAAGCCGTTTTGCGGAACACCACAGCGCGCCTCTCCACACAAGGCGTGGATTTAGCGGTGGCGCGCTCGCGCCAGGCAACGAACTTGCCGGCATTGCTTGTCGCGCGGAATGAGTTGCGGCCTACCCAAGCGTTAGTCTTGTTCTGGTGGGCGAATTTCAACGCGCGGCTTCACATTCTACGCCGCTTCGCGGTCGACCGAGGCATTCTCATCCAAGAACTTGGCGATGTGTTCGCCCTTGCGGCGCGCGAAGGCTGGTCGGATGCCGATGCCCGAAAAACCCTGCAAGTGGTCGAGCGCCGACAACGCAATCGCGCTGCCGCCACGCAGAGCGCCTATGGGTCGCTGGAGGGCGCCCTCACGGCGGCTGAGCGCGGACTTGACCAAGGCTTGATTGGCGAAATCGCCCATCTCGCGGGCGTCAAGCCAACCACCGCGTCACAAATATTCGCTGATCCCGGAGGCGAAGCGATCGCTGTTTTTTGCAAGGCGGCGGGGCTCAGGCGCCCAGCCTTGGTGGCGCTCTGGCGCGCGCTCCGGCGACCGCACGGAGATATCGAAGCCACGGACAATCCGCTGGGCCGGACGATTTACGTGTTTGACACGCTGGCGACGGCGAAAGCGCAAACCGTGCTGCGGTATTGGAACTGGTCTTTTACCACCGAGGCGGCTGATCTCAGTGGCGGCAGCCTCGACGATGGCGCGAGCGAAATGACATTAGCGAGACGCAACGCCACGCTGTTGTTTCACCGCAACGGCTGAACCCACACCCAGCGCGACTGGCGAATCTAACGCCCGGCGGCTAAGCCAAGACTGCGCGCGGCGTCCGGCGCAGAAGAGGGCGGTGCCATGCTCCATGCCGCTACCATGCTTACGGGACTTTGGGCGCTTTGGATGACGCTGACGCAGCGTTGGGACGGCGGGGGCGAACTTGGACTTGGCCTCGTTGCCGCGCTCACCTGCGTGCTTACTGCCGCGCGATTTGGCGGTCTAAGTTCATCAACGTTTTCACCCGGAATTTTGGCGCTGACGCTACGCCATTTGCCAGCCGTTTTTCGCGGCGCGCTCGCGACTTTGCGCGCCGCTGTCGCGGCGGATATTACGCTGAGGCCGGCCCTCGTGCGCATCAAGCCCAGGCCGTCCAGCGATAGCGCCCGAGCGAGCTTTGCCGGCTTGATCAGCGCGGCCCCAGGCACGCTTGTGGTTGAAGCGGACGCTGACGGCTTGCTCGTGCATGTTCTGAACGAAGACAGCGTCGATGCGCGCGAGATCAGCAACATCGAGGAGCGCGTGCTTGCGGTGCTTCGGCCGGAGTTACGCCGATGATCGCCCTGATTATTGCCGCAGGCGTCATGGCGGCGTTAGGGCTGAGTTTGGTGCGTCTTTTTGTCGGGCCCACGCTGTATGACCGGGCGCTTTCTGCAACCGGCGCGGTGATCCAATTGGCGTTGCTGTGCGCGGCTCTCTCGGTGGCGACGCACCGCTGGGAATTGATCGACACCGCACTCGCTTTGATCTTGGCTGTGTTCGTCATGGCCGTCGCCATCCTCAAGTTTTTTCGGACAAGAAATTTTCAAGCGGCGATGGCCTCAGGCGGGGAGGAAGAGCGCTGATGGATGCCTTGCTTGTATTGGTGGACGGAGTTCGGCTCGGGCTAGGCGCGCTGGTTGCAGCGGTGGGTATGGTATTCGTGCTGGGCGGGGCGATCGGACAGCTGCGTTTCCCAGATTTTTATGCCCGCTCACATGCCGCCAACGTTGCTGGTGCGGTCGGTGCGCCAGTCACTGTCTTCGGGCTCGCGCTTTGCGCTGGCGAATGGAGCGGCTTCATCAAGCTTGTGCTGCTCGCTGCGCTCATCGGCGCATTGTCGCCGGTCTTGTCACAATTGCTGGCGAATGCCGCGCACTCGGCCGGCTTGGCGCCTTTGTCGGGGGTCTATGTGGCGCCGCGCCCTGGTGCGCCAAAGCCCAGGGGATCCGAGACGTGACCGCGCTCGTGGTCGCCAGCGCCGCCCAATTCGGCGCACTGATTTTGACGTTGGCAGCGCTGGCCTGCGCTTGCGGCGCGGCGACGGCGCGCTCTTTGTTCGCGATGTGCATGTACGTGGCGGCGGCGGCGGCGTTGGCCAGCGCAACCCTGCTGGCGTTGGGCGCCGGCGCGGCGGCGCTCGGTGTTGCGCTTTTTGGCGTCGGGCTGGCGCCTGTGATGGTGCTGGCTGCCTTGTTGCTGAGCGCGCGCGCAGTCAAACCGAAGCGGCGTGGGCTTGCGTGGGTTACGGTCGCGGCGGCGATTGTCGCAGGCGGCGCCATGCTCTGGGCGTCGCCGGAATTGTCGCAGGCACGCCCGGCGCCAAGGGTCCCCGAGGCAAACCTCACCGCGCTGCTGGCGCTCCTGCTGTTCCCAGCCATTGCGGCGGCTGTCGCTCTACTGGGCTACGGCGAACGCGGCGCCCTCGAGCGCGTGTTCCAAGGGCGGCGGCAATGAAACTGGCCGTGAATTTTGTGCTCCGCTCTGCGGCGCGAACCTACACGCCCCTGATCGCGCTGTTCGCGCTCGCGCTTACCGCGATGTACCCTCCGGGCGCCGGAATAGGCTTGCTTGCCGGCTTGGCGATTTCCCTTCTGCTTGCATTGCACATGCTGGTCTACGGGGCCGTCGCGGCGCGCGCAGCATTGCCCCCGGCGCTAGCGCGGGGCGTGTTGGCGCTTGGGTTGGCGTTGACTTTAGTAGGGACCAGCGCGCCGCGATTGCCCTTTGCGCAACAGATGGCGGAAGCAGGGTTGTTTTTCGTGGTGGTTGCTGGAACGGCTTTGGTTTTGGCGGTGTTGGTCGGCCGCGCGCCTACCTTACGCGATGAGGATTGGTGATGGCGGCGGAACTGCTCGCCATTCGCCTTGAGTTGGCGCTGAGCGTGGCGTTGGTCGCCATCGGCGCGATCATGGCGCTGAGTTCGGCAAACGTCGCTAAACGCGTCGCCGGGCTGCTGATCGCTCATTTGGCCGCGCTGGTGGCGCTGGCGGCGCTCAAGGTTGGCGGCGCGGTGTTGGTGGCGGGGCTTGGGGTTGGTTTAGCGGTATTGCTCTTGGGGGTCGCGCTCTTGGTGCGGCTTCAGGAGGCGTATGGCGCTGTCGAGACGCTTGAGTTGGACGATGCTGACTCACAAAGCGAGCCCCTGGAGCCGATAGCGTGATCGGGGCGATACTCGAACTCGCGCGCGCGCATGCGGCCTTGTTGGCGCTGGTGGTTCCGGCATTTGGCGCGGCCTTGGCGGTCGCTCTTCCCAGCGCGCGGCTGAGTTGGATGGCGGCCGCGCTTGTGGCGCTGGTCGGCGCCGCTCTCGCGGCGGACTTCGCTTGGCGCGCATTTCTGGGCGCCGGCGCGCCGCTTGCGCATGAGGCGCTTCCGCTGCGTTTGGATGGTGTTGGCGTGTGGGCGGCCGCGCTGATCGCTTGCGTCGGTGCGCTGGTCATGATCGCCGCTGGCGCTCAGCTGACGCGCGACTTTGCGCCGCGCGTCGCGCCGTTCGCGATGGCTTTGCTCATGGTGATGATCGCAGGCTGGTGCGGCGCTGCCCTCGCGCGTGATTTTGTCGGACTGGTTATCGGGGTCGAAACCGCATGGCTGGCGAGTGTGGGGCTGGTGGCGCTTTCCGGCGATCGCGATCGCGGCGCGCTCACGGGGGCCTTGCGCATGTTAACGGCCGGCGGTGTCGCCGGCGTGCTGCTGTTACTCGGCGCCGGCCTCACGATCTACGCCATCGGCGCCGCCGATTTGGCGGTTCTAGCCGACGCGCCGATCGCGCTGCCCGGTTTGGCCGCGACCGGCCTGGGCCTAATCTTATCGTCGCTGGCGCTGAAGGCCGGCGTGGCGCCGCTGCATTTGTGGGTTGGGGGCGCCTACGGCCGTATTGGCGGCGTTGGCTCGATGGCGCTGGGGACCGTCGGTGCGGTTGGCGCGCTGGCGATTTTGGTCCGGGTCGCGGCGTTTGCTATGGCGGCGCCGGCGGTGGCGGCGGGCCTATCGACGGCGTTGTTGACGCTTGGTCTCGTGAGCGTCGTGGTGGGTTCCGTGCAGGCTGTGGGCGCGAGCAATGCACGGCGGCTGGCTGCTTATGCCGGCGCGGCGCAAGCAGGATGCGTTCTGGTCAGTGCGGCGCTCGGCTCACCGGCGGGCTTTGCCGCCGCGATGGTGCAATTGATCGCGCTGAGTGTGAGCGCGCTCGCGCTTTTGGGCGGAACAATTAGGCTTGAAGAGGCGCATTCGCTCGCGGCGCTGGATGGACTTTCCCGCCGCGCGCCGTTGTCCAGCGTTGCGGTCACCGCCGGCGCCCTAAGCCTGATGGGCGCGCCGCTGACGCTTGGCTTTCTGGGACGCTGGCGCTTGATCGAAGCGGGTGTTGGCGGCGGTTGGTGGTGGGCCGCCAGCGCGGTCATTGTCGTTTCGCTCGCAGCAGTGTTTTACAGCGGGCGGTTGATCGAGAGAATCTATTTTCGCCGCGCAAACGCTCCCGCCGAGGCAGCCGATGCCTGGCGCGCGGCGCTGGCGCCGACGCTTGTTGCCGCGATAGCGGCGATCGCGCTGGGATTGGAGCCGAGCCTGCTGCTGCGCGCCGCCGATGCGGCCTCGGCAATGTTGACTGGGGCCTCGCCATGACCCCGCAAATCGCTTTGCTCGGAGTTGTGTCGCTGCCTGTGCTGGCGGCGCTTCTGGTGTCGCTGCTTCCTCGCCCCCCAGGACTGCGCGACGTTGTTCATCTGGCCTTCGCTTGCGTGCTCGCCGGGCTGGGCGCCTACCTTTTGCAAGCGGCGGTGGCCCACGAAGAAGCGCGCCTAGTGTTGGCCCGGCCGCTGCCCAACGTCGAATTGGCATTCACGCTGGAGCCGCTTGGCGCGTTGATGGGCGCGGTGCTGGCTGGGCTCGGCGCGCTTCACGCCGTGCATACCATTGGCTTTGTTCGCGCCACCCAGGAACGAGCGCCGGCGCGGTTGATGGCGTTTATCGCGCTGGCTTCCGCGGCGACAATGGGCGTTGTGTATTCTGCGAATTTGTTCACATTTTTCGTCGCCTACCAGGCGCTGACGCTGGCGACTTTTCCATTGGTCGCGCTCGGCGGCGACGAACAGGCGCGGCGGGCGGCGCGCGCCTATCTTGGAACGCTGCTGGCGGCGTCGGTGGGTTTGTTCCTGCCGGCGATGGTGTGGACCTATGCCTTGACGGGCGCGATTGATTTTCGCGTCGGAGGGGCGCTGGCGGGGCGGGTGGACGCGATCACGGCAAACGTGTTGCTAGTGTTGTTCGTACTTGGCGTTGCGATGGCGGCGATTCCGCCTCTGCATCGTTGGTTGCCTGTCTCCAGCGACGCGCCATACCCGGCGCTGGTGTCGATTCAGGCGCTCGCCGTGCTGCCTGCGGGCGGCATCGGCATATTGAAGATCACGGCCTATGTGTTCGGATCGGCGCTTCAAGACGCGGCATGGGCGGCGCGCGCGTTGTTGATCCTTGTCGGAATCAGTATGTGCGTGGCCGCGCTGATCGCGTTGTCGAAATCGGATGTACGCGAGCGGCTGGCTTATTCGTGCATGGCCCAGTCCCTGGCCGCGGCAATGGGTGCGTTGTTGGCGCTGCCGGCGGGCGCGTTCGCGGCGACGCTGCAATTGGTCTCGCTCGCTTGCGCAGGCGCCACGCTGCTGATGGCGTCGGGCACGGCGTTCGCCGCCACGGCGCGCGTCAAGGTGGTTGATTTCGCGGGTCTGGGCCGCGCCATGCCGTGGACCTTCGCCGCGTTTGCCTTGGCGTGCGCCGGCATGATCGGCATGCCGCCATTCTCGGGCGCTTGGGCAAAGCTTTGGCTGGTCACTGCGGCGGCGGATGCCGGCTTGCCGTGGGCGGCGGTCATGGTCGGCGCTGCCGCGGTGCTGACGTTTGCGCATCTCGGCCCAATGGCCGCGAATGCCTTGGTCGGACGGGCGCCGACCGATCCGTTCAAGCGTCCCGATGGCGCTTCGTTCATGCTGGTGGCGCCGGTGATGCTCTGCGCCGCGGCGACCTTGTGTTTGCTGGTGTTTGCTGACCCGCTGGCGACGTTTCTCGCGCCGCTCTGGGCCACGCCGCCATGACAAATCCACCCCCCCCGCGCGGCGGCGCAGCCGGCATGTTGATCCTCTTCAGCCTCGCCATTGGCGTTGTCGGCATGGGTTTCGATTTCGGCGCCAACAGGACGCGCGCGTTTTGGGTTGGCGCCGAACCGGGCGCGCGGGCGCTGATCGGGGTTGTGGCGATCGCCCTCATGATTATTGCGGCGCACCTGTTGCGCTTGACGCTGGCGCGCGGGCCGCCCCTCAAGGGAGAGGGAGGCGATGGCGTCAATCACTCTTAATCCAGGCTTTGTTCTAATCCTCGCCGCGCTTGCCGCGCTGGCGTCGCCGAAAAGCGTGCGTCCGCCGCTCATGGCGGGCGCGGCGGCGTTCGCTTTATGGCTCTTGCTCGACAACGAGTTCGGCGCGGCGACTGCGGTCGCGCAGATGGGTCTATCCGTGGTTCTGCTTGACCTGGATGCGCTTAATCGCGTGTTTGGGATCGCCTATCTTATCGCTCTTGTCCTGCTTGCAATCTATTCAAGTGCGCGGCGCAGCCGGTTTGAGGACGCCGCCATTCTGCTGCTTGCGGGCGGGGCGGTCTCAGCCTTGTTCGTGGGCGATCTGATAAGTTTCGTGGCGTCGGCTTCCCTGGCTGGGTTTGCCGCCGCCTGGGTGGTGTTTGCCTCGCCTGTTCCCGGCGCTAACGGCGCGGGTGTGCGCCTTCTCATCTGGCACGGGCTCGAAGGATTGCTATTCCTGGTGGGCGTCGCGTTTCATATTTCTTCCGGCGCAGAAAATTCCGTATTTGCCCGGTTAAGCTTGAACACGCTTGGCGGCGGTTTTATTTTTGCGGCGCTCATGATCCGCGTTGGCGCGCCGATGGCGCATGTGTGGCTCAAGGATTCCGTCTCGCATGCTTCAAGCGCTGGTGCGGTGGCGCTTTCGATCTTCACGTCCATGCTCGGCGTTTATGCGCTAGCGCGGCTGTTTCCCGCAGAGCCGCTGCTGCCGGCAATTGGCGGAGCGATGATCATCCTGGGAATCGTGTTCGCGGCGGCGGAGGACGATCTGCGCCGCGCCGCTTCTTATGGTTTGATCGCGCAGGTCGGCGTCTGCGTGGCGCTGATCGGCGTTGGATCGCCTTT
Source organism: Alphaproteobacteria bacterium (assembly GCA_031379565.1). Lineage (GTDB taxonomy): Bacteria > Pseudomonadota > Alphaproteobacteria > Caulobacterales > Aquidulcibacteraceae > Vitreimonas. The sequence continues at coordinate 6,071 of JANNFH010000247.1, read as the reverse complement.
GGCGCGCGCGGGGGCGGAGGCGCACGCGTTTGCACTCGTCTTTGCGTTTTCGCTTTTGCTCATGGCGCACGGCGCCGTGCTCGCCAGAACGGGCGTGAGCCGCATCTCTGCTCTTGGCGGGTTGGCGCGGAGGATGCCGATGACGACGGCATTCGTGCTTCTCGGCGGCTTGGCGGCCGCGGGACTTCCCGGATTCGCGGCCTATGTCTCGATGGCTGTGGCGCTGGAAGCCACGGGCGTGTGGGACCACCGCGTGCTCTGGACCCTCATTGTCGCCGCCACGCCTGCCTTGGCGGCGTGCTTGGCGCTGCGACCGGTTTTGGCAGCGTATGGCGGCGCAGCAGAGACGCCAGCCGTTCAGCCTGCCGTGTTTCCCATGCTGCTGGGCATGGGTTTGGCGGCGTTCTTCTGCGTTGCGGTTGGCCTCAATCCGGCTTGGCTCTACCGGCTGACGCCAACTGAGCTGGCTTTTGCGCCCTACACGTTGGATCGGCTGGCGCCGGCGCTAGAGACGGTGGGCATCGGCGCGCTGGTCTTTCTGGTGCTGCGCACGATGGGCTTAACCGCTCGGGAACACGCGGCGCGCCTGCTTGACGTCGATGCGCTCTATCGCGGGCCGATTGCGGGCGCGGGGCGTTGGATTGGTGTCGTCTTGCTGCGCCTTTACGGCGCATGGCAGACCGGGCTGGACCGGATGGCTGCGCATGGGGCCCGAGTGTTCGCGCGGGCGGCGCAGGCCTGCGATCGGCCTTATGCCGACAAACTGGCCGGCGCCATGCAGCTTATTGCGACCGCCGCCATCCTCGTAATCATCATGCTTTTTAGCAATTAACTAAGGACGCGAACTGTTACCGCTGCAATAAAGGGGATTGGAAGGGGGACGACACGGTAGTTCCACGCGTCAATATTGATCTTGATAAAATCGGACCTGGTTTTATACTGCCGAAACATCGAATAATGGCGGTCGAACATGGAAGGCAGAACTGATCTCGTGGAGATGACGGCTGATATTGTTGCCGCCTACGTTAGCGCCAATCTGGTCTCGCCACAGGATTTGCCGGCGCTTGTTCGCACAATCCACGGCGCTTTGCGCGAGATTGCCGGCGGCGTGCAGGTCGCCGCGGAGGTCAACCTCGAACCCGCGGTGTCGGTGAAAAAGTCGGTGACGCCAGACTTCATCATCTGCCTGGAAGACGGCAAGCGGTTCAAATCCCTTAAGCGGCATTTGCGCACGCGCTATGCCATGTCACCCGAAGAATACCGTACCAAGTGGAGTCTGCCGCACGACTATCCGATGGTGGCCCCCAATTACGCGAAGGCCCGCTCAGACCTCGCCAAACGCATGGGACTCGGCCTCGCTCGGAAGGGTGTCTGAGGAATAAAATCCTTACTATGCACTTGACGTAGGAATGCACAATCGCTAGATTGTGCCTATGGACGCGATCTACACCGACGACAACGCCGCCCGCGAGCACCTTGAAGGCCTTCTTTGGCCTGACGGCCCCGTGTGCCCCCGTTGCGGAACGATCAATGAGGCCACTAAGCTCGCCGGCAAGAGCACGCGCCCTGGCGTCTGGAATTGCCGCCCCTGCGACAAGCCTTTCACGGTCACGGTCGGCACGATCTATGAGCGCAGCCACATCCCGCTCTCGAAATGGGTCTACGCGACCCACCTGATGGCTTCTTCAAAGAAGGGCATCAGCGCTTCTCAGCTTCACCGCATGTTGGATTTCGGGAGTTATCGGACCGCTTGGTTTATGGCGCATCGTATCCGCGAAGCCATGAAGCCGAGCGCGAGCGAACCGCCGCTCGGTGGCCCCGGCAAAATCGTGGAAGCGGACGAGACGTATTTCGGGAAAGTCGATGAGCCCGCCCTGATCGGCACGACTGGCCGCCCGCTCAAAAAGCCGGGCGAGCGTTACGCTGGCCGTGGCACTGCGAACAAGCGCTCTGTGGTCGCGCTCGTTGAGCGCGGTGGCAAGGCTCGCGTTTTCCACGTTGATCGCGCGGACAAGGAAATAGTCGCGAAGCTGATTACGGAAAACGTCGATCCGGGTTCGCGTCTGCACACTGACGAAAGCCGCATTTATCGTGGCGCCCAAGAGCATACGGCCACGCATGAAACCGTGAAGCACACGGCGAAGGAGTACGCGCGCGGCGACGTGAACACGAATTCCGCCGAGGGCTTTTTCAACGTGTTTAAGCGCGGAATGATCGGAACATACCAAACGTGCGGCGAGCATTACTTGCAGCGCTACGTTACCGAATTCGAGTTTCGCCACAACACGCGAACGAAGCTTGGCGTGAACGACAAGGAGCGTGCAACGCTGGCCACCAAGGGTGCGAAGGGTCGGCGTCTCACGTTGCGACAGCCTAAAGGCGCAGAAGCCACCGCGTAAGCGGAAGCCTGTGCCGCGCCGCCCAGAAGGGTGGAATCCTTATGAGCCTCGCATTCCGGGGCTGAAGAACGATGAGGAAGAGCCGCAGAAAGCGGCTCGAATAGCGGGCTAATTGGAGGGGTAGCCTTGAATCCAATCCCGCCAATATTCTATGTATAATCAATAGGTTACCGCGACTGCTTTGGGTTAAATCCCAAGGTAACGGGAAATCTCCTCCCGCTATTTGGCGGAGCCGGCATACCAGCGGGCGCCAGGACCGCGCCCACGCGTGTGCACGTCGCCGGCCTCCTTGCGCGATGTGAGGATGCCGCGCACCTGATCGCGAGTAAATCCCGTCAACTCCATCAACTCGGACGCGGAGGCTCCAAGCGCACCGCGTGCTCGAACCTGATTCAGCACGCTCAAATGCGTGGCAGGAATGGCGTCAGCCCGAGAGGGCGGCCCCTCCAGGGCTTCGAGGTGCTTTTGCGAGAGACGAAAACCGGGACCCGCTCTTTCAAGTACTCCAAGTCTTATGAGGCCTTTGGCGCGCTCCCTATGCGCATCGGAGAGAGGTTGCTTTCGGCGCACCAGATCGACAACCCAAAAATCTTCGCCCGTAAAGTTTTTCAGCGTGTCCGCACTAAGACGCTCGAAAAACCGAACGACTTTGGCGTCAGTGATTTCTCCCCGAACATTGACGATGACCCGAACATCATCCGACTTGCTCCAGTCCGGCAACGGGCGTGAATGTATTACGCACTGTTCGTACATCAGATCGATGCCTTGTCCGGATCGCTCAACGAGACCGCACGCTTCCATCGCTTCTGCAAGCCGCCTATTTCTATGCTTGGACTGAGTAAGCAAGTTGCTTAGGTTGACCCCTTCAACAAAACCGCCGGGACTCTCAACCTCAAGAGATTGTGGATATTGCCGTACAAACACGGATCCGTGGTCGCGATAGTCGCGATGACACACGGCGTTGCACAAGGCTTCGCGGATGGTTGCTTCATCAAACGTCTTGAGCGGATACTTGAACAATCCCTCTTGATAGGGCTGGTTGTCGTTTCTCGCGTTAACAAGGTTCCAAATTTCATCCGCACCCGCGATGAAGCCATCTCGCAACGCCTCACGCTGTTGCATCAAAATGCCTTCAGAATTGCGATATTCAAAAATGATCTCTGCATGCGGAAGGTGCTGAAATATTGCACGCTTCTTTCCGACCATGAGCAGTCCAGCGTATGTGGGCAGTCCCTCCGAAGTTAGACCCGCAGTCTCCAATAATTCGGCGACGCTTATGGATTGGATGTTAGCGGCAGCGCGCGGCATTTGATTGCGCTCCTCCCGACGTATTCGGCCCTGCCGAAATCGTTCGACGTGTGCTGGATCAAACGCGTCACTAGTCGCGCGCTCAATCACATTCGCGGTGAAGTCTACGTCGCCTTCGCCCAGGATGCGCTTGATCTCGTCAATTTCCATAGGCCGCAGGCCGCTCCCGGCTCGCATTAGATATCGGCCTCGGTAATGCAGCGGTCGCCCGATGGGCCGAGAAGGCGCGACGACGGACACCACGCGCTTTCCGCTTCCTTTGATCTCGTAGGCCTTTAGCTTCAGGCGCAGCCAATCAAAGAGCACCATCTTGGTGTCATCAAGATTTTGCTCAATGTCGGTGCCAGGTCGCCTTCTTGGCTTTTTGTCGGTGATGCCAAGCACCAACGATCCGCCGCCTTCATTGGCGAGCGCAATGCAATACTCGGCGATATCGTGTCTGCTGAAGCTTTTTCCGCCCGCCTCTTTGAACTCGACGCGTTCATGCTCGGTGTCGAGAGCCATCGCGCGCTTCAGTTCAGTCTCGTTGCGAACCAGCATCCTTCTTCGCCTGTCGTTTGTATGAGGTAGCCTTGTGCGGCTTTGGCGGCGTTTTGAGCATGCGCTTTAGCGCTTCGTCGCGGAGGCGCGCGGCGTCTGCTTCCGGCACTTTGTCAGGGTCGGGCTTCTTAGACATGGCGTGACGGTAACATGCTTCGCGGCCACCGCCAGAATCCAAGGCAAGCGCCCGCTCGCGCTGTCCAAGGGTATGCGAAAACCTAACTTGGTCTAGCGTGACAAGGGCGGCTGGTCTTCGTGATCCCAGCGCACGTCAAACGTCATGCGCGCGCGAAAGCCGCTTCTCTTGTGAGAAGCAGCGGTTCGACGCGAAAAGAGCATGATCAGAACGCGCGCCAAGAGCAGAAGCCAGCCGGTATGATCCGGCATCTGGCGCTGTCTCTAGGCACAAAAAAACCGCCCAAAGCGGGCGGCGGGTCGCACTCTCGGACATAATCCCGAAAGCTAGTGATTTATGTTGGCGTTTGGGGTCATTTGCAAGATGCAGTCGCTCCCTACGTCAAGTGCATAGTAAGGAATAAAATCCTAACAATAGGAAAAAATCTATCCTACACCTCCAGTAGCAACGGCATCCTGTCGCCTGACGGGTTGGACCGTGGATCTCGGAGGATGGTGATGGGCGGCGCAATTAGGCGCGATGAAGCGGCCGCTAGGCTGGCGGCCGGGGTGGCCAGTTATGGCCTTGAAGTGCCGGTGGAAGAGATCATCGATTCTAGTCGGGGTTCGGCGCCGGCGGCGTTTGCACGGCAGGTTGCCATGTACCTTTGCCATGTTGCGTTTGAGTTGAGTTTGGCGCGCATCGCCAGAGCGTTTGGCCGTGACCGCTCCACGGTCGCTCATGCTTGTCACCAGATCGAAGACCGCCGCGATCATCCCGGCTTTGACGGCTGGATCGGCGCATTGGAGGGCATGTTGCGGGAGGCGCCGGCGCCTTACGCGGCCGAGCACCCGCCAGAATTGCAACCGTGAGCGCGCGCGCAACTACCAGGGTGCTAGCCCGGCTGGCGGCGCCGGACGCTGTGCTTGCGCCGCTGGCGCAGGGCGGATTTGGCATCTTCCCAAATAATGACCGTCGCCGCCGCCCGGTCGGGAAGATCAGCGCCGACGAGGCGCGCGAACTCGCCGCCAGCGGCGCAATTTCCAATCACGATCGGGGCGCGTTTGTGCTCACCGAAGCGGGGCGCGCAAGGCTGCGACGCGACGCGGCGACAGCGGAAGAGGGTTATCAGGCGCAACACCATCCGATCGGCAGCCGCGCAATCGTCGATCCTGGCGGCGGCGAGCGTGACGTGCGCGCGTTCGAGGCAAGCTTGGCGCTGAAGCGCCTCAGCGCCTTGCGCGACGCCCGCGGCGCACCCTGGCTGAGCGCCGACGAATTGGCCGCGGCCGCGCGCCTGCACCGGGATTGGAGCACGGGGCAGTTGGGGTTGGTTCGCGGGTCGGATTGGACATCGGCTCCGCCCAGTTCAACCGCGCGGGGCGCGGGCAACACGCGAGAGGGCGCGCTCGCCGCGCATTGCGACGCACGCGCGCGGGTCGAAGATGCGTTGGCGGCGTTGGCCGCGCCGCTGCGCCGCGTGTTGGAGCGCGTTTGTCTGCATGAGCAGGGATTGGAGATGTTGGAGCGCCAGGAGGGCTGGCCGGCCCGTTCTGGAAAAATCGCACTGAAGCTGGGCTTGGCTCAGTTAGCAGGATCGCCAGTCTATCGCCGAGCCTAAACTCTCGCGGCGCGCGCTTCGCTCTGCATGCGGCGCATCATCGAGAACAGGCCATTGGAGCGCTGCAGGCTGAGCGCCTGCTTGAGGC
>JANNFH010000246.1:0-2419 GCA_031379565.1 Alphaproteobacteria bacterium | reverse complement strand
TTTTTTTTACACCCACAAATAACCCGCTGCGGGGGGGGCGTTAATTTCCGCCGCCGCCGCCGCCAATCCCCCCGACGGCGGAATCGTGTTTCGCACCGGCTCAATGCCCGGGACAATGTTCAGTTCAGTTTTTGGAGCGAGCACATCGTCCGCCGTAATAAGTTGGATATTGATCAGCCTCCCCGACGCAATCAAAACCGCTTCGCCAAACTTCAGCGTGTGGGTGAGCGGCGCGCTGATCGGAGAAGGCAGCCCAGACGCAGATGCTATCGGCGTCATTCGCTAGCGATCCTGCCTGGAGATGGCTCCGACGTGCAATGGCGCCCGCCCATCATTCCCTACGGCTACGGCGCCGAAATCGCCGCTGCGCGCTCGGGCCATGGCGAAAACGGCTGGAATTCGATGCAGGACTTGCATCACGGCGGCGACGTCACCGCGTCGGACTATTTACGCGGCGACGCGGTTGCCAATCTCCCGGTCGCCGAACCGGTTCAAGCGCCGCACCCGTAACCGGCGCGGGAAAAGGGCGGCGCGGCCATAACGCGCGCCGCCCTTCGCTCTTGTTCGGCGCCCTATTGCCCGGCCAAGGGTCCCGTCAAGGCATAACCACTTGCCGAGAGAACCACTTGCCGCCTGAACGAGACACCCGACACCAAGCGCGAATTGTCGGCCTCAAGGACATATTGCGCTGGCGATCCGGCGCCGCTTATCAAGGGGTGGGATTGCGCAGCAATCTCAAAGGCTCTCCAATCAACACCGTTACGCGCGCCGAACACGACAAAATCGCATTGTACGAAATTGGCGTTGGTGCTCGGCGTTACAATTCTTGGGACGCCGAGCACGATGCGCCCGAGGAACGGCCCGCCGGTCTCAAAAGTGTGTTCGCTCGCGCCGATCATGCCTTCCGAATGGAGCTCAAAGGCGCCGCCGAGTGAACCACCCGCTACGGCGGCGCTTACGCCCGTGACCGCACACGTCACGCGAACGCGCTGAGCGCCCTCGACCGTGACGACCGCCGGCAGGTCCACAATCCAGCCGCTGCCCGGCGGGACATGTGAAAGCAACAGATTGTCGTGATCCGCGGCGACGGGGGCGCCAGCGTCAAGTACAATCCCCGAGCCCGCCTCGAACTGGAGACGCAGCGGCTGGCCTGGGAGCGCGTCGGCATGAAGCTGCGTCAAGGCTTGCTGGGCGCTGGCGCCGCCAGCCATCGCCACCGCAAAGCACGCCGCGATCAAAATACGTTTCATCATTCCATCCTCGCGAAAATCCCTCGCCGCGAGGCTAACGCTGCTGAACGCCCTCCGCCCTACCCAAACGAATAGGGCCGCTCCGTCAGCCGGGCTGTTGCACAATCGGCAGCGCTCGCAACGCCGCGACGACGCGGGCTTGATCCACCGCGCCGGTCTTGCGCAACACGCCCTTCATCAGGAAACGAACGGCGTTGTCGGTCACGCCGCGGCGGCGGGCGAAGTGCTGGACCGTCTCCCCATCCGCAAGCGCGGCGGCGAGGCGTGCTTCGGTTGGGGTCAAGCCAAACCAGGCCGCGAGGTGATCCACCGGGATCGTTGGCGCATTGTTCTTGGCGCCGATCGCCACAAGAATGGCGGCGCCTTCGACAAAACCATCCAGTGCGCGCGTCCATTGGGTGGCGATGCGGACGGCGAGAACCGCGTGCTCTGCGCCGTCAGCGCTGGTTACATTGAAGGCAGCGCTTGTCGGCTGCGCCGCGCCAGCCAGGCTATCGAGCAGCGCATTAGCTTCAGCCTGCGCAAACCGGAATCGACCGTTGGAAATATACGCCGCACCGGCTGCGATAATCTCTCGCGCCCGAGGGTTCGCGTTGATCACGCTCATGTCCGCGCCGAGCGAGACAACGCCTCCCGTTGCATGCGCCAGGGACGCCTCTGCGCCGGCTGCGCGCAAATCGGCTTGGGCGATGGTGCGGCTGATGCGCACCGCCCGCTGAAGGTGAGGCGCGATCAGCCTAACGCCGCGCCGCAGGCCCTCGATGTCCTGGCCATCTGGGCCCGCGACAACGAACGCCAACCGCCGATCGCCATTGCGATCCAGGATCGCCGCGAGCGCGCGCACGAGCGACCACGTGCTCAAGAAGTGCTTGTAAAGTTCGCTCTCGAACAATTCCGCGCGCGGGCAAATATCGTCGGTGTCCACCACCCGGCCCACGGGCTGGAGCGCAATCCGCTGACTCCATGGATGGCGGCCGGCGAAGTGCGCGGCGTACAATTCGCGCGCCGGCGGGGATACATTGGCGGCGGCGACAAACTGGGCGCCGACCTGGGGCGCCCGCTCCCACACCAGAAACGCCACCTCCCAATAGGGCGGGCTATAGGCCTCGACAAAGTTGACGAGCGCGTCATCCCAGCTCGCCGCATCGAGCGCGGCCTGATAGATGGCG
>JANNFH010000243.1:0-1767 GCA_031379565.1 Alphaproteobacteria bacterium | reverse complement strand
CTGGGTGGGCAATCGAGACATGTCAGCCGTTTCAGGCCCACCCCCGACCCCTCCCGCAAGCGGGAGGGGGGACTTGATTGCGAGGCCACTCATACCATCGTCCCCAGCTTGTCGAGGGCCGCCGTTTGCAATGCGTCCTGCTCATCCGCGCCTTCGAACACGCCGGCAACGAACGCCTGCAACAGCAATTGCTTGGCCTCAGCAGGCGGCAAGCCCCGCGAAGCAAGGTAGAACAATGCCGCCTTGTCGAGTTCGCCGACGGTGGCACCGTGCGCGCATTTCACATCATCGGCATAGATTTCGAGTTCGGGCTTGGCGTTGGCCGTCGCCGTCCGGTCAAGCAGCATCGCCTTCACCGATTGCGCAGCGTCGGTCTTCTGCGCATCGCGCGCCACGGCGACCTTACCGAGATAGGAGCCCGTCGCCCTCCCGCCCAGCACCGAGCGTACGGTCTGGCTGCTGGTCGCGTTGGGTTCGGCATGAGTGACGGTCGTGACAATCTCCAGCACCTGTTCGCCGGTCCCGAGAATGACTCCGCCCAGTTCGAAATGCGCGCCGTCATGCAACGTCACATCAAGCGACACCCGGCCATAGGCACCGCCGATGTTGAGCACATGAAAATCGAGCCGTGCGCCCGCTTCGACCGTGATCACAAACTGGTGGATCGCCACCGCCCCGTCGGTGGCCGATTGGATCACGTGTCGCGTTTCGCTCTGCCCCGCCGCAACGACAACCGCCTCAGGCGCCGCCACCGGCCAGACGCGGGCAACCGCATCCAGATCGGCATAGCGCCAGGATTCATCCTTGCGGGTGGGGAGGAGGTTCAAGCCGCCAGCTCCCTATATCCCTCACGCTCAAGCTCATGCGCGAGCTCGGCCCCGCCGCTGCGGACGATCTTTCCATCGGCCAGCACATGGACGAAATCGGGCCGCACATAATCGAGCAGCCGCTGGTAATGCGTGATCAGCAGCACCGACTTGTCCGGCTTGCGCATAATCCGGTTGATGCCGTCTCCCACCACACGCAGCGCGTCGATGTCGAGGCCGCTGTCTGTCTCGTCGAGGATCGCCAGCACGGGATCGATGATCCCCATCTGCACCATCTCGTTGCGCTTCTTCTCGCCGCCCGAAAAGCCGACATTCACCGCGCGCTTGAGCATCTCCATATCCATGCCCATCGCATCGGCCTGTGCGCGCGCCAGCTTCAGGAATTCGCTGCCGGAGAGGGGCGCTTCTCCGCGCGCCTTACGCTGGGCGTTCAATGCCTCGCGAAGGAACTGGACGTTCGACACGCCGGGGATTTCAACCGGATATTGGAAGCCAAGAAACAGCCCGGCCGCTGCCCGCTCATGCGGAGCCATGTCGAGCAGGTCGGCACCGTTGAACGTCACCGACCCGTCGGTCACTTCATAACCGGGCCGCCCGCCAAGCACATAGGAGAGCGTCGACTTGCCCGCGCCGTTCGGCCCCATGATCGCATGAATTTCCCCCGCGTTGAGCGTGAGCGTGAGGCCCTTGAGGATCTCGGTTCCGCCGACCATGGCGTGGAGGTTGTCAATTTGCAGCATTGTCTGTTCTCATCTGGTCAAGGAGGCGGCGTTCGGCGGCGGTGACGATGCCGCCTGCGGCCTGCTCGATAGTTGTGCGGCTGGCGAAGGGAATTTGCTCGCCCAGCCCGTCGGCCAGCAGATTGACCGCCGCCTCGCGCATGGCGGCGACCGAGGCGACGTCAGCGAAACTCGCGGGCCACTGCCCGAAATTGGCCTTG
>JANNFH010000353.1:0-10432 GCA_031379565.1 Alphaproteobacteria bacterium | reverse complement strand
AGCGCGTGATTGAGGTAGAGCAGCACCCCGCCCGAATAGGTCGCGCCCGCTACTACCAGCAGGACGATGGCGGCGATCGGGAGCGTGGCGACGATCGGCCCCAGCACGATGACGGCGAGCCAGCCAAAGGCGAGGTAGATGAAACACCAGGCGCGGTCTGACAGACCGGACCACAGCACTTTACCCGCCTTCGGCTGGCTTGCCGTCATCGTGCTCGGCCCAATCGTCACCACGCTGCCGACCGCCGCCATCGTGTTGCTGGTGGTGGCGGGAGCGACCTATTCAGGCGGGGTGCTGCTCTATCTCAACCACACGCTGCCGTTCCGCCGCGCGCTCTGGCACGCCTGCGTGATTATCGGCGCGGCGACGCATTACAGCGCCGTGCTGATTGGGCTGGTGCTGCCGGGGTGAGGCTTGCACGTTAATTCTTCCCACGTTTCTTGTCCCGTTCCGCCAATATCCGCAGCCGCAAGGCGTTGAGCTTGATGAAGCCTTCGGCGTCGGCTTGGTTGTAACCACCAGCTTCGTCGAAGCCGACCAGCGCTTTGGAATAGAGCGAGAGCGGCGAGGCGCGGCCGGCGACGCGCACGCCGCCCTTGTAGAGCTTCAGCTTCACTTCGCCGGCGACGCTGTCCTGACTCGCGTCGATGGCCGCCTGCAGCATCTTGCGCTCGGGCGTGAACCAGAAGCCATTATAAATGAGCGCCGCATAGCGCGGCATCAGCTCATCCTTCAAATGCATCGCCCCGCGATCAAGCGTGATGCTCTCGATGGCGCGGTGCGCATGCCAAAGGATCGTGCCGCCCGGCGTTTCATAATAGCCGCGCGATTTCATGCCGACATAGCGATTCTCGACCAGGTCGAGCCCGCCAATGCCGTGCTTGGCGCCAAGTCGGTTGAGTTCCGCCAGAAGCTCATGTGGTTTGAGCGCTTTTCCGCCGATGCTCATTGCATCGCCGCGTTCAAAGCCGATGCTGACGGTCTCGGCCTGGTCCGGCGCTTCCTCGGGCGTTATGGTGCGGCGGTCGGCGCGTTTCGTGACGACGTCCGGCGCTTCAAGGTCCGGGTCTTCCAACACCAAGCCTTCAGACGAAGTGTGCAGCAAATTACCGTCGACTGAAAACGGCGCTTCCTGCTCCTTGCCCTTGGCCACGGCAATGCCGTGCTGTTTCGCATAGGCGATGAGATCAGGGCGCCCCTGAAAGCTCCACTCCCGCCACGGCGCGATCACGCGCACGTCGGGCTTCAGCGCGTAATAGCTAACCTCAAAACGGACCTGATCATTGCCCTTGCCAGTCGCGCCGTGACACACCGCGTCGGCGCCGACGAGGTTGGCGATCTCGATTTGACGCTTGGCGATCAGCGGCCGCGCGATCGCGGTGCCGAGCAGGTATTGACCTTCATAGAGCGTATTGGCGCGGAACATCGGAAACACGAAATCGCGCACGAATTCCTCGCGCAAATCATCGATAAAGATGTTCTCAGGCTTCACCCCGGCCGCGAGCGCCTTTTCCCGCGCCGGCGCGAGCTCCTCGCCCTGGCCGAGGTCGGCGGTGAAGGTCACCACCTCGCATTTGTATTCATCCTGCAACCATTTGAGAATGATCGAGGTGTCAAGCCCGCCGGAATAGGCGAGCACAACTTTCTTCACCGATTCCTTGCCAGCCAACGTCAGCAGCTCCTGAATTATACGCGAGCCATAGCGGCGCGCGCGCCCCAGCGCCATATGAAATCACGATGGCCCGCCTTCCCGCTCCTCTGCAAGCGCACGTCGAGACGATAGCGCGCGCCTATTTCGATGCGCCGGGAATGTCGCGCGTGGACTTTTCGGCGCCGCGCGGCGCACCGGCGTTGCTTGTCCCCGACAGCATCACTTGGCGGGTGATGAAAAACCCGGTGGCGCTGTTGGTTGGCGGCATCGCCGCGGTGATCCTGGAGCTGGCCGAACCGCGGGTGCGCACCGGGGTATGGGAGCACACGACGTTTCGCGCCGACCCGGCGGCGCGGATGCGGCGGACCGGGATGGCGGCGATGGTGAGTGTGTATGCGCCGGCGGAGACCGCCCGAACCATGATCGCCGCCGTGGTGCGCGCGCACGAGCGCGTCGCCGGCCTGACGCCCGCGGGCATAGCGTACCGCGCCAACGATGTGGAATTGCTGAACTGGGTGCACGCGACGGCCAGCTACGGCTTCATCGAGGCCTACCACCGTTACGTTCGCAAGCTCTCCGTCGCCGACATCGACCGCTTCTACGCCGAAGGCGCGTCTGGGGCATCTTTGTATGGCGCAACCGGCACGCCGCTGAGCGCTGCTGAGATGCGCGCACTGTTCGCGGCGATGCGCCCCAAGCTCGAGCGCTCGGACATCGTGACCGAATTTCTCGACATCGTACGCGCCGCGCCGATCCTGCCCTCGCGCTCAGCACAACGCCTGATGGTGCGCGCCGCGGTGGAGCTCACGCCAAACTGGGTGCGCGATATTTTGGGGCTTAGCGCGCAAGACGGGCTGCGCCTCGGCGGCGCAACATTGGTGCGAACGCTAGGCGCGGCTGCGGATCGCATCGTGCTGGAAAGCGCTCCGCCAGCGCAGGCGTGCGTGCGCTTGGCGCTCCCGACAGACTATTTGTATCGATGACAAACAAACGCCTCACACCATCACCTGATTGCCCAGCTCCACCGCCCTGCCGCTCGGAATGTGGAAGAAGTCCGTCGCGTTCGTGGCGTTGCGCGCTAGGAAGATGAAGAGGTGATCCTGCCAAAGCGGCATGCCGCTTTTCTCGCTCGGCACGATGGTGCGTTTCGACAGGAAGAAGCTGGTCTTCATGATGTCGAACTTCAGCCCGTGTTTGCGCGCTTCGGTGAGCGCCTTGACCACGTTCGGGGTTTCCATGAAGCCGAACGTGAGCGTCACCCGTTTCACGTCGGGCAAAAAATCCTCGACCTTGACCCGCTCGCTGTCTTTTGCGCGCGGCGCATTCAGCGTCTTCACGGTGAGGACGATGATTTGCTCGTGCAGCACCTGATTGTGCTTGAGGTTGTGCATCAGCGCCGCCGGGGCCACTTCGAGGTCGCCGGTGAGGAAGATCGCCGCGCCGCGCACCCGGTGCGGGGGATGATGCGAGAGCGTCTCGAACAGTTTCGCCAACGGCTCGTCGCGGCGCACTGTGTCGGCCAATATTTTTGTGCCGCGCACCCAGGTCCAGATCGTAATCAACAAGCCCGCCGCCAGCAGCAGCGGTACGAAGCCGCCTTGCAGCACCCGTTGCAGGTTTGACTACATGAAGATCACCTCAATAACGAAGAACGGCGCGGCGATCAGCGCGGCCAACCACACCGGCCGCTTCCACATTTTCCAGATGACGATGAACACCATGCAGGTGCTCATCAACATCTCCCCGGTGATGGAGATGCCGTACGCGGCCGCCAAGCGCGTTGATGAGCCGAAAGCCAACATCAACACCAGAACGCCCGCCAGCAGAATCCAATTAATCTGCGGCATGTAAATTTGGCCGGCCTGGGTTTCCGAAGTCCGTTTGATTTCCATCCGCGGCAACAAGCCAAGTTGGATCGCTTGCTGCGTGAGCGAGAAGGCGCCCGAGATCACGGCTTGGCTGGCGATAATCGTGGCGATGGTTGCGAGAATAACCAGCGGCAGCCGCAAAACGTCCGGCGCCATCTGGAAGAACGGCGAATAGTCGAACGCGACGTGCTGGGCGCCAGCGGCGAGTGCGATGTCGCGCGCAGCCGCATATTCCGAATTGATGATGTCGAGATGGCAGATCGCGAAGGCGCCTTGACCTAGATAATTGAGCGCGAGTGCGGGCAGCACTAAGCCCACCCAGGCCGCGCGGATCGGGCCGCGCCCAAAATGGCCCATGTCCGCGTATAGCGCTTCAGCGCCGGTGACGGCGAGGAACACCGATCCAAGCACAATGAACGTCAGAAAATGGTGCTCGAGCATGAAGGCGACCGCGGGCTGCGGCGACAGTGCCATTAAAATCGTGGGCTCGCGCATCAAATGCATGAGCCCCATCACCCCCATGGTGATGAACCAGACCAATGTGATCGGCCCAAACAGGCGCCCCACCGTGGCAGTGCCGCGGCTCTGCGCCGCGAACAGGCACAACAGCACGCCGACGCAAATGGGCAGAATGAAAGGATCAATGTGACCTTCGAGCGAAGGCACCGCCTTCAGGCCCTCGACGGCGGACAACACCGAAATTGCAGGGGTGATCAGCGCGTCGCCATAAAACATCGAAGCGCCGGCGACGCCGACAATGAACAAGAGCGGCGTGCGTCGCCCAAGCGCTTTTTGCGCGAGCGCCATCAGCGACAGCGTCCCGCCCTCGCCCTTATTGTCCATCTGCATGACCAGGAAGACGTATTTCAACGTCACCACGATCATCAGCGCCCAGAAGATCAGCGAGACGATGCCGATGACTTCGTCAGGAGTGGCGGCGGTGCCGTCCTGCATGACGTGGACGAGCGATTCCTTGAATGCGTAAAGCGGGCTGGTGCCGATGTCGCCATAGACGACACCGATAGATCCCAGCGCCAGGGCCCAGAAGCCGCCATGTCCGGAAACCGTCTCGGTCTTGCGGGCCGAGCCGGGGCTCGCGCCGCCTCCGGAATGGGGCGCGTCGGCCGGAGCCTGCGCCATGCGTGACAATCCCCTCGTGGGCGACGACGCGCGGCCCTCGGGCCGCGCGTGTAGACCCTTTCAACTGGACCGGCAAATCCATGCGCCGAGAGGAATTGTTGTTTGGTAAGCGATGCGGCTTTTGTCCGGGCTCAATGGCAGCCGCAGCCGCCTTGACCGCCGAAATGGCCCCCGGAGCGGGCGCTCGCGCTCGCGAAAGCAAAGGCGGAGGCGTGTGCGCTGCCGCCGACGATGACGGTCGTTCCGCCGCCGACAAAGCCCGTTCCAATATCAGTCCCGACGCCGCCCGCCGACCCGTTGAAGAAGGCTTGAGACAACGTGACCGTTTCGGGACCCTGAGGTGCGATCGGCGCAGGCGGGGGCGCTTCGGCTTGCGGGCGCGGCGGCGGGCGATGGCGCGGTGGACGCGGCATCCGCGGCCGCTCAATGCCATCGGCGTAAGCGACGCCAGGCGCGCTCAGCACCGGCGCCGCTATAAGCGTAAAGGCGGCCAAAATCGCCAACACGCGCATGTGAAATCCCCTCTGAAACTCGGCCCGCAATACTCGGGTGCCCGGCGCGTTGCGCAAGCCTCTTCCCCTACGCGTTGCGGACTTCTCCGAACCGCCAAGGCGTTAACGAAAATTTTGCTTGCGAAGACGCAACGATGCGGCGCGCAAGCCTCGTCCGAATGGCGCTTTCATTCGCAGATGGTTGATGAAACCTTAACCAGCTGGAGCCGAGCGTGCCGCGACAGGCAACAAAGTCGCGATGCGTTCCCCACCCCTCCTTCCCGCCGCTTTGCTTGTGGCGCTTGGCGCCTTGGCGGCGGCTGCGCCGCCCGCGCGCGCCGACACGCCGGTGGGCGTCGATGGGGTGGACAAGGACACGCGCGAGGCCATCCTCGATTTGCTGCCCGACCGCGATCGCCCCACTACGCTATTTGAAGCTGAACGCATCGCCGAAGAAGCCGCCGCACGCGCGATGGCTTGGCTGCGGTCGGAGGGGTATTACGCCGCGAGCGTGACGCCGCAGACCACGGCCGAGCCCCCATCGGCGCGGCTGCTGATTGCCCCCGGCGCGCGCTTCCGGTTCGCCGCCCCGCAAATGACCTTCACCGACGAAGCGCCCAGCGCCGCCGCGCTCGCCTCGTTGCATTTGTCGTTGGCGCACATCGCCCCCGGCGCTCCCGCGCGCGCCGCTGACGTGCTGGCGGCTGAAGCGGCGGCACTGAGCGCCCTGCATCGGTCTGGCTATGCCGATGCCAGCGCCAGCCCACGACGCATCCTCGTAGATCACGCCAGCGCCGAAGTAACAGCCCATTTTTCGCTCCAAGCCGGCGCTTTCGCGCGCCTTGGCGCGTTACGCGCCGAGCCCAGCGATGTGTTGCGCGATGATTTCGTCCTGCACCTGCGCAATTGGCAGCCTGGCCAGCCCTACGATCCCGATCGGTTGGCGCAGGTGCGCCGAGACCTCGTCACCACCGGCGCGATGGCGCGGGTCAACACCCGACTTGGGCCCTCCGATACAGACGGCGTGCGCGATGTCGTGCTGGAAATCGAGCGGGCGCGGCGCAACGCTTATGAGCTTGGACTTGGCTATTCCACCACGGAAGGCGTCGGCATCGATGCGGAATGGACCCGGCGGAATTTCTCGCGGCGCGCGGATTCACTTATTGTGTCCGCAACTCTAGGAGAGCTGCGGCAGATCCTCAGCGCCGAGCTGGCCCGACCCCACGGCGCTGGCATTGGCCGCGCTCGCCGCCTCAGTCTGTCGCTGTCGCGCGAGGACAGCGAAGCGTTCGTGCGCCAGGGCGTGGCGCTCTCGGCTTCCGTCGATGCCGAACCTCGGCTCGACCTCGGCCTCTCCTACGGCGCACAGCTTGCCGCGGACCGGTTCGATGAGGCGGGCGGCGTGCGCAACGCCATCGTGCTCACCGGCTTTGGCGAAGCGCGCAACGATACCCGCGACAATCGCTTTGACCCGCACGACGGCTCGCTGGTGACGTTGCGGCTGGAGCCCTCGGTGTCGGCGGGCGATGCCGGACTGGCGTTCGCACGCGCCACCGCGGAGGGGCGGCTCTTTGAGAGCTTTACCACACAGGATCGCCTCACCGTAGCGGCGCGCGCGCGCGCGGGCTGGCTCGAAGCTTTGTCCGGAAATGTCAACGACGTGCCGCCAGACCGGCGCTTTTACGCAGGCGGCGGGGGCTCGGTGCGCGGCTATGGCTACAATTCCATCTACCCCACCGAACGCGACGCGCTTGGTTTGACGCCCGGCGGCCAAGGCCTGCTTGAAACCTCACTCGAGGCGCGCTGGCGTCTCGGCGACCGCTTCGGCGCGGCGGCGTTCGTCGATGGCGGCAATGCCTTTGATGATTGGGGCGACGCCGCCGATTTGCGTTGGGGTGCAGGCATCGGCGTGCGCTACGACCTCGGCTTTGCACCGCTGCGCATCGATGTCGCCACGCCGCTCGATCGCCGCGACGGCGATCCCGATTACGCGGTCTACATCAGCATCGGACAGGCGTTTTGATGGCTGGGCGCCGCATCTCAAGGCGCGCCATCGCTTATGCCGCGGGCGCGGCGCTTGTCGTCGGCGGGACCGCGTTGGCGCTCGGGCCCGGCGCGCCCTGGATCATCGATCACCTCGCCGACGGACAGCGGGTTTGGCGCCTCGGCCGCATCCACATCGACGGCGTCAGCGGCAATTGGTTGGGCGGCTTGCGCGCCGCGCAGGTGACGATTGCGGATGGTGACGGCGTCTGGCTTGAAGCCGAGAACGTCGCGCTCAGTTGGCGCCCGCAGGCCTTGCTTGGTGGCGGCGTCTGGCTCGACCGCGTGCACGCAGACGCTATTCGGGTGTTGCGTCGACCTGCGCTGGCGGCGCCGCGACCAACGGGTGGTGATTTGGACGTGCGCATCGATGCGCTCAGCATTGGCGCCCTCGAACTTGCCGAGCCCGTCCTCGGCGAGCGAGCGCGCTTTGCTGTCGAGCTACAGCTGGATTTTCGCGATGACGCGCTTCGCGCGCTCGACTTTGCTTTACGGCGAAGCGATTCCGACGCCGATAGCGCGGCAGTGCTCTATCGCGCTGGCGGCGATTACGCGCTGCTGGTCAATGTGGCGGGCGCCCCCGGCGGCGTGTTCGCGCGCCTGCTCGGCGTGCCCGGGCAAAAAGTTCGCCTCCAGGCCGTCGGCGACGGCGATCGGGAAACAGGTGGCGCACGCTATGAGGGCGTCATCGGCGACGCGGAATTGTTGCGCGGCGAAACCCGGTGGACGCCGACCGAGTGGCGCACGCACGGCGAAGCCCAACTCGATCTTCTTCCGGGCCTGCAAGCGATGGCGCGGCGTATTGGCGCGAGCGTTACTTTGGACGCGACCGGCGCGCGCGCGGGCGCCTTCACCGCGAATGCAGAGACGCCGTTCTTCACCGCAGAGCTTCGCGGCGCCCTAAACGAAGCAAACCAACTAGACGGCCCAGCGCATCTTATCGCCACTACGCAACGCATTTCCGATATCGCCCGCGAGACGCCCTTCGAATTGGGCCCAGCGCGGCTGGAAGGCGAGCTGCGGCAAGCAAACAACGTCCTCGCCATCCACGCGCAGGTGGACGCGCGTGAACTCGATGTGCTGGGCCGGCGCGTCCGCCTGGCGGGTCCAGTGGAGGCTGCGCTCAGCCCGGACCAATTCACATTGAGCGCTGATCTGCGTGCGCCAGATGAAACCCCGCCCCTGTTCGCCGGGGTGCGCTTGCAAACTGCGCTCAGCTACGATCGCCGGCGCGGGCGCTTCGCGCTGGACCGCGCGACGCTTGAAGGCGACGCGATCGCCCTCGATGCCCAAGGTTGGGTCAATGATGGCGATGGCGAATTTGCCGGCGCCTGGCGCCTTAAGCAGGCTGGCTCGCTTGCCAGCGCGTTGCGCGGTTCGGCAGGCGGACGCTGGCGCGCGCATGCCGAGCCTACCGCTGATGACCCACACACCTGGGTCACGGCGCTCGACGGCGCCGGCGCCGAGATTTCGGGCGAGCCGGAAATTGCCCTGCAATTGTTGGGCTCGGCGCCTCGTATCGATGGTCTTTTTCGCTACGAGGAAGGCGGCGTCAGCGTCGATCATCTCCGCGTCGAGGGCCAACAGTTGCGCGCCGCCGCGACCGGCCGCATCGTTCAGGGCGAGGCTAATCTCGCGCTCGAGGCGACAGCACGCGGCCCGCTCAGCCTTGGCGCGGCCGAAATCGGCGGCGCCGTCGATGCAACCGGGAGGTTAACCGGACGCCTTGCGCGCCCAACGCTCACCGCTACCGCGCAACTTTCGAGTTTCGCGGCCTCCGGAATCGTCGTGGCGCAGCCGCTTATCAACTTCACGCTGGCGCCTCAAGGCGGCGTCTATCGCGGCCACGCCGAGGTGCGCGGCGCTCTATCGGGCCAATTGCTCGCAGCGACGTCGAGCATCGCTGTCGACCACGAAGCGCTCGCGCTCAGCGATCTCGTCGCCCATGTCGGCGCACTCGACGCGCGCGGAACCGCTTCTGTTTCAGCGCGCGGCGTGGCTGCGGACCTCGCCCTCGGCGGCGCCGTCGATGGCCTGCTCTTGGGCGCTTCCGGGCGGGTCGCGGGAAATCTCGCACTGACACCGGAGACAATCGCGCTCGACGCACAACTGACAGGCGCGCATCTCGGCGCTTTACGCTTGCGTACCGCAAGTATACGCGCCTCCGGGCCGCTCCGCGCCATCGAAGCGCGGTTCAACCTGAGCGGCGCATTGGCGCGGGCGCCGCTAGCGTTCGAAGGCGTCGCTTTCGTCAGCGCCGCTGAAAGCGCGACCGACATACAAATTCAAGGCCAGGGCGCACTGGCTGGCGCCGCCATCGCGACGCGGACACCGCTGGCGGTGCACTGGCAGCAAGGCGCCCTCAATGCAACGCTTGACGCCTCGCTGGCTGACGGCGCCCTGCGCGGGCAATGGCGTGAGCACGGCCGGGCGCTGTCCGGAACAGCAACCCTCATCAACGCGCCGCTTGAGCCGCTCGCGGCGATCTGGGGCGAGCGCGCTTCTGGCCGCGTCGCCGGTGAAGTCACCCTCGCCAACGCCGGCGGCGCCCTTACCGGCGAGACCGACATCACCCTCACCGCCGCGCGTTTCGCCGGCCGCCAGCGCGGCACGCTCGACATGCACATTGTCGGCGATCTCGATCCGAGCCGGCTGGCGGCCAGGGTCGATGCGAGTTCGACCGATGGGCTGGTCGCCCACGTGCAGGCCGATGCACCGGTGACAACGAGCGCAGCGCCCTTCCGCATCGCCCTTGAACATGAGCGCCGCGGCCGTGCGATCTGGTCGGCGCGCGGGCCTGCCGATGCGCTATGGGCCGTGACGCGGCTGCAAGATCAGGCGCTCTCGGGCCAGATCGAAGGCGAAGGCGCGCTGGAGTTCGGCGCCGGGTTTCTTTCGGGAGACGGCCAGCTTGAAATCATTGATGGCCGCTTCGAGGACAAGCTCACCGGCATCATTCTGACCGATCTCGATGCGCTCATTTCGCTTGGCGAGCGCGGCGTCAGTATTGAGCGCTTCAATGCGGCTGGCGCACGCGGCGGGCGCCTTACCGCTGCCGGCGGCAGTTCCAATACGCGCGAGGGCCGCGTCGCGGTGGTGTTGGATGATATCTGGGTCGCCAACCGGCCCGACGCCCGCGCCAGAGGCAGCGGCGAATTGACGTTGGCGTGGGAAGGTTTGGACGCCGCCATCTCGGGCCACCTCGAATTGGCGCAGGCCGACCTCAACATCGCGCAAAG
>JANNFH010000299.1:0-1824 GCA_031379565.1 Alphaproteobacteria bacterium | reverse complement strand
CATCCCTCGGGCTGTTGGCGTGCACGGTGGACATCGAGCCGTCGTGGCCGGTGTTCATCGCCTGCAGCATGTCGAGCGCTTCTGCGCCGCGGACCTCACCGACGATGATCCGGTCGGGACGCATTCGCAACGCGTTGCGCACCAGGTCTCGGATGGTGATCTCCCCTTGGCCCTCGATGTTGGCAACGCGGGCCTCGAGGCGGATCACGTGATCCTGGTGCAACTGCAGTTCGACCGCGTCCTCGATGGTGACGATCCGGTCCACACGGGGCACGAAGCTCGACAGCACGTTCAGCAGCGTGGTCTTACCGGTACCCGTACCACCGGAGATGAGGATGTTCATGCCACCCTCCACCGCTGCGGCCAGCACGGCGGCCGCCTGCTCGGTCATCGTGCCCATCGCGATCAGATCGGTCGCCTGATATGGATCTGCGGCGAACTTGCGGATGGTCAGGATCGAACCGTCCAGCGACAGCGGTGGCACGATCACGTTGACACGCGAGCCGTCGGCGAGGCGGGCGTCGACCATCGGAGAGGACTCGTCGACGCGACGTCCCACCGATGAGACGATCCGATCGACCACACGGCGCAGATGATCTTCCGAGATGAATCGGGCCGCGGTCTGCTCGATGATGCCGTTGCGTTCGACGTAGATGCAGTCGGTGCCGTTGACCATCACCTCGGTGATGGTGGCATCGGCGAGGAACTGCTCGATCGGGCCGAGGCCCATCACGTCGCGGGCGATGTCGTTCACGAGGTGCTGGCGCTCTTCGGGCGACAGTGCCGTTTCGGTCGCCGACATCAGCGCGCTGATCTCGTTGACCACCAGGGCGTACAACTGATCGCTGCTCGAGGCCTCGAACAATCGGGTGCCGAGCCGTTCGAACAAGAGCTCGTGAACCTTGGATTTGAAGTCGGCGATGCTGTCGACGATGACGGGGTGGATGGAGGGCGCCCGCCACGCACCGGCGACCGCTCCTCGATCGACAGCTGCCTGTTGGGCTTGACTCAGGCGCTCGCTCAGGCTCATCGCTGCCAACGCTTGCGTTGCTGCTTGGTGACTGCGGGCGCGAACCACTGCGCCAGTTGCTGCATCTGTCTGGCAACTGGAGATCTGGGTTCGCTGACGACCACCGGTTTGCCCAGGTTGAGCGACAGCGGTATCGCCCGGGTCGACGGGATCGCACATGCGATCTTCATGCCGACGGCCTTTTCGGCATCAGCGGGGTCGAGCCCGACCTTCGCGTCGGCACGGTTGAGAACGAACAGCCGCGCCGCCGGGATCCTCAATTGGTCGAGCGCGTCGACCGCCTTCTTGAGGCTCCGGATGCTGCTCACGTCGAGACTCGACACCAGCAGCAGATCGGTGGCCCGCTCGATCGCGGCCAGCGTGCATTCGTCGAGACCCGCCGGTGTGTCGACGATCACGAAGTCGAAGGTCTGCGCGAGAAGCGGCAACACCCGCGAGATGTGCGCAGGAGTGATCGAGTCGGCCTCCGCGGGATCGTTCGCCGAGGCGAGGACGAACAGCCCGCTGTCGTGCGGCGTGAGGAACAGCTTGACCGTGGTGGCGTCGAGCTGTGCAGTGCGCGACATCTGTGCCAGCGTGTACTCAGGCGTCAACGACAGCGCTGTCGCAAGGTCGCCGAACTGGAGGTCGAGGTCGACTGCGGCAACTCGACCTGGACAACGCAGGGCCAGGGTGACAGCGAGGTTGGATGCCACCGCCGTCTTCCCGGAGCCACCCTTGGGGGAGATCACCGTGATGATCTTCGGCTGACGTGGCGGCGCCATCGAGCCGTTGACCCTGACGGCGACTCCCAT
>JANNFH010000228.1:0-7253 GCA_031379565.1 Alphaproteobacteria bacterium | reverse complement strand
GAAGCGCTCTTTGGTGGTGCCGCTGAGCGCATCGATGAATTGCTCGTCTTCCGCCGTGCCGAGCGTGGCGACGACGATCGATTGGGTTTCACCGCGCGTGAACAAAGCAGAGCCATGGGTGCGCGGCAGGAAACCGACCATGCACTCGATCGGACGCACCTTATCGACGGCGCGCCCATCGATGCGGCCTTTTTCCTTGATGATACGAGCGCGGACAATGTCGCTCTCGGCAGCCTTGAAGGCTTCCTTGAACTGGCCCGGATCGACGCCGTCAGGTTTGTCGTCCGACTTGAGGCCGATGGCGGCCTTGGCCTTGTCGCGCGCGGCGCCGATCGCGGCGTAGCGTTCGTCTTTCTTGACGATCTTGTAGGCGGCTGTGAGATCGGCGGCTGCGAGCGCGGCCACCTTGCTTTTTAGGCCCGAGAGATCGGTCGGAACGAAATCGAACGGCTCCTTCGCGGCTTGGCCGGCCAATTTTATAATCGCATCGATCACCGGCTGCATGCCCTTGTGGCCAAGTTGCAGCGCTTGCAGCATTTGCGCTTCGTTGAGTTCCTTCACTTCGGACTCGACCATCATGATCGCGTCGGCGGTGCCGGCGACGGTGAGATCAAGCTCGCTGGTCTTCATTTGCTCAATGGTGGGGTTAAGCACCGGCTTGCCGTCGATCCAGCCGACGCGGCTCGCCGCGATCGGGCCCATGAACGGCACGCCCGACAGGGTCAGCGCGGCGGAAGCGGCCACCATCGCCAAAATGTCGGATTCGTTTTCATTGTCCCACGACAGCACCGTGATGATGACTTGGGTTTCGTGCTTGAAGCCCTCGACGAAGAGCGGGCGAATTGGGCGGTCGATCAGGCGAGACAGCAACGTCTCACGCTCGGTCGGTCGGCCTTCGCGCTTGAAGAAGCCGCCGGGAATGCGGCCGGAAGCAAAATACTTTTCCTGGTAGTTCACGGTCAGCGGAAAGAAATCCAAGCCAGGCTTAGGTTCCTTGGCAAACACAACCGTGGCCAAGAGCGCGGTTTCACCCCAGGTCGCGAACACGGCGCCATCAGCTTGACGGGCCACGCGGCCGGTTTCGAGCGTGAGCTTGCGCCCGGCCCAATCGAGGGAAACGGATTTTGTATCGAACATTCATTTTACTCCAGGCCGATGAGCCGATGCTCGCGCGGCCGTAGCGTGCGTGCGCAACAGCGGATTCTGTTGCGCGTCGGTTTTTCCCTTCTCTCCGTGCGCGGGGAGAAGGTGTCAGCGCGCGAAGCGCGATGACGGATGAGGGGAAAGCGCGAGGTCTGAAGCATAGGCGCCAGCACCCTCACCCGACGCTCGCTTGCAGCGAGCGCCACCCTCTCCCGCTAAGCGGGCGAGGGGTGAAGCCTGCGCCTACCGGCGCAGACCCAGCTTTTCGATCAGCGAGTGATAACGCGGCGTCGCGCGCGTTTTCAGGTAATCAAGCAACCGCCGGCGTTGCGAGACCATCTTCAATAGGCCTTGGCGCGAGTGGTTGTCTTTCTTGTGCGTCTTGAAGTGCTCGGTGAGATTGGTGATCCGTTCCGTCAGAATCGCCACTTGGACCTCAGGCGAGCCGGTATCCTTGGCGCCTTGAGCGTTTTGTTTGATGAGCGTGCTCTTGCGCTCTGCGGTAATCGACATCGGGCTCCTCTATTCGTCGTTAAGGTGAAAAACGCGGGTCGGCTTGAAACGGCCGGCCCGCACATCGCCCAGTGCGACCGCTTTGCCTTCGAACAAGGCCAACGCCGCGCGGGACGCGTCCTGCCCGGCGATGGTGCGGTCACGGAATTTCGGCTTCAGCGTCTCCATCACATGCGGAAGGAGAACGATGGGCCGTCCCTGTCTGAGCTTGAACGCGTCCTCGCCGTTGATGGCCAGCGCCGGGATGTCGTCCAGCGCGGTCTCAACGGGTCTCAGGCGTTCTGACGCGGCGCCCTTATGACCCAAATCCTGCAGCGCGTCGAGGGTGACCGAATTGGCCTCATTGAACGGCCCGACGGCGGTGCGCCTAAGCCGCCAGACATGGCCTTCGGTTCCCAACTTGGCCGCCAAATCGCGCACCAGCGCCCTGATATAGAAGCCTTTTCCGCAGCGTATGCTGATGTGGGCGTAGTTCGCCCCCTCGGTTCCAACCAGGGCTGCCTCGTGCACAATCACGCGGCGCGGCTGCAAATCCAGCGTTTCGCCGGCGCGGGCGAGATCATAGGCGCGTTCGCCATCGACCTTCACGGCGCTATATTGCGGCGGCACCTGCGCGATCTCGCCGACGAAATCCCGAAGCGCGGCGGCGATGGCCTCCGGCGCGGGGCGCACGTCGCTCTCGGCAATGGACTTGCCCTCGCGGTCCTGGGTATCGGTCGAGACCCCCCATTTGATCGTGAACAGGTAGATTTTTTCTGCTTCCATCAGCCACGGCACGGTTTTCGTGGCCTCGCCGAGCGCGATCGGCAACACGCCGGAGGCGAGCGGATCGAGGGTGCCGGAATGACCCGCTTTTTGGGCGTTGAACACGCGCCGCACCGCCGAGACAGCCTGTGTCGACGTGAGTTCTTCTGGCTTATCGAGCACAATCCAGCCTGAGACGTCCTCGCCCTTCTTGCGCCGGCTCATCGCTCGTTCTCGTCGTGCTTCAAATCACGCGCGATTTCAGGGCTGGCGAGCAATTCATCAATGTGGCGGGCTTCATCGTAGGAAATGTCCGCCTCGAAATGCAATTGTGGCGTGAAGCGCAGCGTAATCGAGCGGGCGAGGCGGCCGCGCAAGAACGCGGAACAGCGCGTCAAACCTTCGGCGACCTTGCGCGCATCGGCCGGGCCGAGCGCGGAAACGAACGCGGTCATGTGCTTGAGGTCGGGTGAGGCGCGCACCTCGCCGATGGTGACCGACACGCCGATCAGTTCCGGGTCGCGCAGGTTTTCCCGACCGATAATATCAACCAGGGCATGGCGCACCAATTCGGCGGTGCGCAATTGGCGTTGCGAAGGGCCCGCTCTCACGTCGCTGGAACGGCCCCGTCCTTTCATCTCATTGCGCCTGGAACGAAAACGAATTGCAGAGGCCGGGGTCGGCGCCAGGCCCGCCCGGTAGGCGGTCGCCCCTGAATGCTGCAATCTTGAATACCCAGCGCCCGCTGCCATCGACGAATTCGCTCACCGCCATGTGCCGAGTGGGCTCACCGCCGCATAGTCCCCCTTGGGCCGCACTCTCCGAGATCGTCTCGCCCTCGACGCGGTAGAGGTAAGCGTCGACGCGCGGATCGCCGCCGAGCACGGCGGCGAAGCTCTGCCCGCCGACCCCCGAGCGATTGTCGGCGGGGCTTTGCACGATCGGCTGCGCGCGCACAGTGATGCCGTTTGCGAACGCGAAAATGACCGGGCCGCCGCGTACGCTTTCAAGGCTCACGCGCAAATTTCCGGTGATGCTGCGCGCCGCCTCGTTGACCGAGCGCCATTGCTGGCGCGCCACGGCAGGCTCCTCCTGCGGCACCGTATCGACGCGGGTCTCCGGCTCCACAACGGTTGATGAGCGCACGCTCGGCGCTTGCTCGGCCTGGTTGTTCCGGTTGCAGCCGCCAAGCGCGCCAATGGCAAGCCACGCCGCCATGCCGGCTAGGGCTATGGCTTGTGCTGGCCCATTGCGCTCCGGCGCCCCAGTACCCGTTTTCATTGAAGCTTGGTCACGGAGAGAACGCCTCGCGCTGGGAAAGCGGGTACAGAATCCTAAATTTGCACCGGAACCCAAAATTGTGTGATTATCGATCACACAATTTCGATTCCGAGTACTAGAGCGACCGCTGAACCACTTCCACATTGAAGCACTCAATCACGTCGCCTTGTTTGATGTCCTGGAATTGCCCGAAGCTCATGCCGCATTCCTGTCCCATGATAACTTCGTTCACTTCTTCCTTGAAGCGCTTCAGCGTAGTCAGCGTACCCATTTCCTGGACCACAATATCATCACGCAAAATCCGCACCTTGGCGCCCTTACGCACGACGCCTTCGGTGACCTTCACGCCGGCGACCTTGCCGACCTTGGAAATGTTGAACACCTCCAGCACTTGCGCGTTGCCCAGGAAGGTTTCGCGGCTGTGCGGAACCAGCATGCCGGACATGACGCCTTTGATGTCATCGATCAGGTCGTAGATGATGGCGTAATAGCGGATTTCGACGCCTTCTCGCTCAGCCAGGTCGCGCGCTTCCTTCGATGCACGAACGTTGAAGCCGATCACGGGCGCGCCCGAACCCTTGGCCAGTTGCACATCGGATTCGTTAATCGCGCCAACGCCGGAAAGAACAATGCGTGCGCGCACTTCTTCGTGCGCCAGCTTATCGAGCGAACCGACAATGGCCTCAGCCGAGCCTTGCACATCAGCCTTAATCAGCAACGGCAATTCCTTGGCGGTGGAATCCTTGAATTTCGCCATCATCGATTCGAGCGAAGTGCGGACAGCGCCGCCGCCCGTGTTGGCGCGTTGCTTGCGCGCGCGCTGGCGATAATTGGCGACTTCGCGGGCGCGGTTTTCGTTTTCCACCACGTTCAGCACGTCGCCCGGTTCCGGCACACCTTCAAGGCCCATGATCTCCACAGGCTCGGATGGGCCAGCTGAAGGCAGCATTTGCCCGCGCTCATTGGCAATGGCGCGGATGCGGCCGATCTGCCCGCCGGCGACGACGATGTCGCCGCGTTTCAGCGTACCCTTTTGCACCAGCACCGTAGCGACCGCGCCACGGCCCTTGTCGAGTTTGCCCTCGATGACGGCGGCTTCGGCGGGGCGATCGGGATTGGCACGCAGATTGAGCACTTCGGCTTGCAGCAGGATGGTTTCGACCAGTTTTTCCAAGCCAGTTTTCTTCAAGGCCGACACTTCAACCGACAGCGTGTCGCCGCCATGGGTTTCCGTGACGATTTCGTGCTGCAGTAGATCGGTGAGCACACGGGTGGGGTTGGCGTCGGGTTTGTCGATCTTGTTGATCGCAACAATGATCGGCGCGCCAGAGGCGCGGGCGTGATGGATCGCCTCGACCGTCTGCGGCATCACGCCATCGTCAGCGGCGACCACCAGAACGACGATGTCGGTAACTTGAGCGCCGCGTGCGCGCATGGCCGAAAACGCCGCGTGGCCCGGCGTATCGAGAAAGGTGACACGTTGTCCGCCCTTCAGCCGCACTTGATAGGCGCCGATGTGCTGGGTGATGCCGCCGTGCTCTCCAGCGGCGACGTCGGTTTCGCGGAGTGCGTCGAGCAGCGAAGTCTTGCCATGATCGACATGGCCCATGACGGTGACGACCGGCGGGCGGGCTAGCAGATTGCCCTCGTTGTCCTCGATAGTACCGGCGAGGCCTTCCTCGACATCCGATTCCGCCACCCGCCTGACACTGTGTCCGTGTTCGGTGGCGATTAACTCGGCGGTGTCAGCGTCCAGTTCGTCACTCTGCTTCAGCATCGTGCCTTGGCGCATCATGAATTTGATAATGTCAGCGACCCGGACTGCCATCCGGTTGGACAGCTCCTGCACGGTAATGGATTCTGGAATGATGACTTCGCGCGTGACGCGCTCGCGTTCGCCTCCGCCCATCAATTTGATGCGGCGTTCTTTTTCCTTTTGCTGCGCGCGGCGATAGGCGGCCAACGAACGCACACGGTCATCGTCGCCTTCGGTGATGCGCTCGACCATGTCGAGCGTAAGCTTGCCCTCGCGGCGTTGGGGTTGGCCTTTCTTCGCCGGCTTCACCGGCGCCGCCGGCAGCGGCTTACGCGCCGACTTAATGCGACCGCCGAGATCGCCGAGCAAATCGCTCTCACCCTTGGCCGCCGCTTGCTCCGGCTTGGCGTCGGCGCTGCGCTGCTCGGCCTGTTGCACAACAGCAGCCGGCACGGCGACCCCATCGTCGGAATCGGCGCGGCGGCGGGCTTCGGACTCGCGCTCAAGCGCTTCCTGTTCGGCAGCCATCTTTCGTTGTGCATCGTCAAGGGCGCGGCGCTGTTCTTCCTCGGCGCGGGAGCGCTCGTCGCGCGCGTCGCGTTCGACCATGGCGTTTTGGATCGCCACTTCGCGGCGGCGGATTTCCTCCTCGTTGATGCCAACGCCGCGGCCATCGGCCGGCGGACGCTTCGCTGGTTCTGGAGCAGAAGCCGGAGCGGCCGCGCGGCGTTGAATTGGCGGCGGCACGCCGGGGCCAGGCGCGCCAGGCACGGCGGGCTGAACGCCTGCACGACCGATGGCGCGCTTCTCGCGTACTTCGACCGTCACTTGCTTGGTGCGCCCATGCGAGAAGCTTTGGCGCACAGTGCCTGCATTCGCCGTGCGAGTTAGCGTCAACGGCTTGCGACCGGACGCGGGCTCTTTTTGTTCGTTGCCGTCACTCATGTGCTAATCGAAATTCCGGTTGCCAATGTTCGCTCTATTCGTGTTCGCTCAGGGTCTTGGGTCAGTCAGGCGTCGTCATCGTCAAATATCGGTGCGCCCGCCGCGTCGCCAGACCACGAGGATCCGGAGGCCGCGTCGCCCAGTCCCAGTTCGTGAACGCGCCAGGATGTGGGCCAAGAAGCTGGAACGATAGGGCGGAACCCCGCGAGACGGCCAATCTCAGCCGCCCAAACCAACGCCAAGCGCTCTTGAAGCAAGCATGCGTGTATCACACGATCGCGCCCGAGCGCCATGCCCAAATCCGCGGCGGAAAAGCAGGCTGCCGCGGGCGGGGGTGCACCCCAGAGCCCGATATGAAGACTCATCAGCTTTTCACGGCCATCTTCAGCGCCATCAGTCGCTTCGATCAGCATTCGCACGGGTTTGGCGCGGATCGCCGCTTCCACCTGGGTGGCCCCGATGGCGATGGCCGCCGCCCGGCGGGCAAGCCCCAGCAATTCAAGGCTGCGGCGCGCCAGCGCGGCTTCGGTCTGATCGGCTAAATTCTCGGCAATCTTGACCGGCGCTTTGAGCGCATGAGCGAAACCGCCCTTGCGGCGTGCCCGCTCGATGCACGCCCGGCTTGCACTAATCCAGGCGCCGCGCCCAGGGAGCTTGGCCGCAACATCGGGGACAAGAACGTTCTGCGGCCCCAGCACGAAGCGGATGAGTTTGGCTTCGGGTAGCGACGCTCGGGTCACGATGCATAAGCGATTGCGTTGCTTCCCCCCCCCGCGAGGGGAGGGGGCAGGGGGTGGGGTGAAGCGCAACGAAGCCAATATTTCCTCACTTCGCGCGTCGCCACTGCGCTGCGCGAAAATTTTGAGGCGGG
>JANNFH010000208.1:0-2004 GCA_031379565.1 Alphaproteobacteria bacterium | reverse complement strand
AAGCTCCGCCGGATCGGGCGCGGCCTTTATGACCGTCCGCGCCACAGCGCCGTCTTGGGCAGCGATGCCCCGGCGAGCCTGGACGCCGTCGTGGCGGCAATTGCCCGGCGGGCCAAGACAGGGGTGATCCGCGATGACCTCGCCGCCGCCAATGCGATGGGCCTGACGACGGCCGTCCCCACGCGGCCAGCCTATGTGGCGGCGCGCAAGATCGGTGATGTCAGAATCGACCGCCGCACGGTCCGGTTCAGCCGCGCCCAGGCGGCGCTGATCCCCTGGATCGGGAGCCCGGCGGCGCCGATCGTCCAGGCCCTGTTGTGGGCGCATGCCACGAAGGCGCCGTTGGATGCAGCGGCGGTGACGATCGCGCGCCATGCCTCCAGGGACGCCAAAGCGGCACTCGCCCGCAATTTGCGAATGCTGCCCGCGTGGGCGATCGGTCCGGCCCAGCGGATCGCGGAGAATCGGGCGACATAAGGCCACGATGAATCCGAACTACACCCGTTTCGATGCGCTGAAGCAGCAGGATCGCCGCGACTTGTTCGAGGCCGCGGCGGTTCGGCTCGGCACAACGGCCCAGGCGATCGAGAAGGACTTCTGGGTTTGCCGCGTCATCGACGCGATGTTCAAGGGCTTGCCTGCCCAACCCAAGCTCTTCTTCAAGGGCGGCACCTCGTTGTCCAAAGGCTACGGCCTGATCCGCCGCTTTTCCGAGGACATCGACATCGTGCTATCCCGCTCCGGCCTTCGCGTGCGCGGCGATGACGATCCCTTCGCGCCGTCGCTCAGCGCGACCAAACGGAAGCAAGGTTTCAAGAAGCTGATCGAGAAGTGCGCCGCCCACGTGACGGTGAAAATGCGGGAGCGGCTCGCCGGGCTCCTGCCAATGTGCGCAATTGAACCCGACGCCGACGACCCGGACGGCGCCAGCCTCCAAGTGAAATACCCATCCATCCTCGCCGCCGATCCGTATCTAAGGCCATTCGTCAAGATCGAGTGCGGCGCCAGAGGCGCGCTTGAGCCAATCCAGAAGCGAGGTATCGCCCCTTACGTGCAGGATCTGCTCGGCATGGGGATGGACCTGACCACGAGAGCGGTCACGCTGATCGCCGCCCGTCGCACGTTCTGGGAGAAGGCGCTCATTCTCCACGGTGTTCATTGCAGCTTCCGCGACCAAGGCAAACGCCCGGACGATCACAACCCGATCTCACGGCACTATTATGATGTCGCCATGATGGCGGGCCAGGCTGAAGGCGTGAAGGCCATCCGCGACATGGCGCTACTCGACGATGTACGGCAGCACAAACTGCTCGCTTTCCGGCGGCCCTGGGAGAAATTGGAAGAGGCGCGCCCCGGTGCGGTCCGTCTGGCGCCACAACCGGAAATCCAGCCAGACCTTGCCCGCGATTACGATCGCATGTCGGGCATGATGTTCGGCGAAGCGCCGGCATTTGAATGGGTCCTGGCCGAGATCGCCAAGCTCGAAGAGGTTGTAAATCGACGATCGGTCGCGTAGCGACCCGCAGCCGTCGCCGCGCCTGCGCCTAGGAGGGGGCTTCAAGCGATTGCCGCGCGTGCATCCAATCGGCGATCGCCTGCGCCTTGGACGCGGCGGTGAAGATGGCGCGGGAATCTTCTCTAAGCACGTCCAGCCACGATGAAATATACGCGGCATGATCGGGACGCGGGTGATGGGCGATGCCGAGATCGGCGAGCACGAACCCGCTCGCCATTTCCACGCACATTTCCTCCGCCGCATAGGCGCGCGATCCGAACCGGCCGGAGAGATTGCGGTCGAGCCGGTGCTTGGCGCCGCTGGCGTGGCCGAGTTCGTGAATCGTCACGCCGTAGTGGGACGCCGCATCACGGAAGCGGCTGAAGCACGGCAAATGCACCGTGTCCGTCGAGGGCCGATAAAAAGCTTCGTCGCCGCCGGTTTCGATCTTCACGCCCAATGCAGCAACAAAGGCGTCCGCGCGCGCATGGCGTTCTGCCTCGTCGAGC
>JANNFH010000207.1:0-3323 GCA_031379565.1 Alphaproteobacteria bacterium | reverse complement strand
CGGGCCGGACCAGCACGACTCAAACGTACCCAGCGATCGGGGCCGGAACCGAACCCGATTAGGGCGGGGAGGCGACGAAATCGGGCAGTCCAGGGACGCCAGCGTCCCGGCCTTGCGTCCAGGCCTAGAACAACCGGAAAGAGCCGCCGGCGCAATGACCGGCGGCTGCTTTGGAGAAAAAGAATCTCAAGTGCGCGCAGGGGCCGTTTTTTTCGGCTGACCGCGCGTCCCCACATCTGTAACGCCTTGATGTGCAAGGTATCTTAGGAATGGGCTGGCTATACCAAGGCCCACCCCAATCCAGATCGAAATCCACCCGATCTGGTTGAAAACTTGAGCATAAGTAGCCAAAGCCGCGTGCGGATCGAGGACTTGGCCGCCAATGGTTTCCTGGGCCGTCAGCTTGGAAATCTGGGCGGCCACTGCCTGCGCCACCGAGGAGGCCAGGAACCACGTCGCCATCATGGTCGAAACCACGGCCGCAGGCGCGAGCTTGGTCATGGCCGAGAGGCCGACGGGCGAGAGAAACAGTTCCCCGGTGGTATGCAGCAAGTAAAGCAGGGCCAGGAAAATCAGCGGCACGCGCGCGTTTTCGTCGGCATATTGAGCGCCCCACACCAGCACCAGGAAGCCGGCGCCGACCTGGATCAGGGCAAGCGCGAACTTGGCGGCGTCGCCGATATCGAGCTTGTGCTTGTTGAGCCAGCTCCACATCATCGCAAACAGCGGCGCCAGCAGCAGGATAAAGGCGCCGTTGAAGCTTTGGGTTTGGCCGGAGGTGATGGTGAAAAACCCGTTCGACGGCAGCTGCGTGTTGCGTTCCGAGAACTGATTGAGCGCCGAGCCTGCCAGCTCGAACAACGCGAAGAACACGGTTGAGGCCGCCAGCAGGATCAGGGCGAGGACGATCCGCTGCGACTCAATCCAGGTACAGTTCCGGATCATGTAATAGATGAAATAGGCGAGCATGATGACCGACGCGTAGGTCAAGGCGATGTTCACCCACGGCTCACGCTGCACGAGCAGCCACACACCGGCGACGCCGAGTATGCCGCAGATGTAGATCAGCCCTTCGCGATTGATCGGCCCGAGCAGCGGCCGCTTGAGCAGCTCTGGATTGGGCGGCAAGCCGAGGTGGTCGGGCAGCTGCTTCGGCCCGGGAATGAACCACAAGAAGCGCTTGAACA
This sequence comes from Alphaproteobacteria bacterium, assembly GCA_031379565.1. GTDB lineage: Bacteria > Pseudomonadota > Alphaproteobacteria > Caulobacterales > Aquidulcibacteraceae > Vitreimonas. The sequence continues at coordinate 2,136 of JANNFH010000207.1, read as the reverse complement.
CGAACACAAGCCAGCCAAAGGCCATGCCAACGCCGGCAAGGCCAAAGCCCCAGGCCCAGCCGTATTTCGCGCCGATGCCCGCGCATAACACCTGCGCCCAAAACGCGCCGAGATTGATGCCGAAATAGTAGAGCGTAAAGCCGGCGTCGCGGCGCGGATCGCCCGGCTCGTAAAGCTGACCGATCGAGGTCGAGATATTCGCTTTCAAAAAGCCGACGCCCATGATGATGAGCGACATCGCGATAAAGAAGATGTTGACGTAAAGCGGGTCGCGGCCCGTCGTTCCCAATTCGTAGCTCCCCGCGGGCAGCATGCTCGGCAACGCGGCGCTGGTCGGCAGGCCTTCGAAAGCGATGCCGCCGCCTTCGGCGGGGCCGTATTCGTAGCGCTGGCCCTCAAGCTCAAGCCAGGTGTGACGCTGGTCCTGGCGGCCCTCGGAGCCGAATTCGTAGGTCTGGCCCTGATAAGTCAGCGTCTGTGTCACTGGGGGCTGCTCGATCGCCATGGCGAAATGGCCCGCCACCAACAGCAGCGCGCCGAACGCCACCGCTTTGCGCGTGCCGAGCAATTTGTCGGCCAGGAAGCCGCCGATCAGCGGCAGCAAATACACAAGCGAGGTGTAGGCGCCGTACGTGCCCTGCCCGTATTCATCCGCGAACAGGAAATGCTGGGTCATGTAGGTGAGCAGGATCACGCGCATGCCGTAATAGGAAAACCGCTCCCACATTTCGGTGAAGAACAGGATGTGCATGCCCTTGGGATGCTGGCGCATCTGCATGAAGACCGGGATCACCGTGACCAGCGTGATCACGAGCCCTGCGGCGATGACGATGTCCCACATGAGTTGAATGCTCCCGAGCGCCGGCGCGCTTCCTGTCCCTTAAGTCACATGAAGCACGGGCAGGTAGGTCGGTTCAAGCGCGAGCGGCCAGCCGCAGCTCCCGGGTCAGCACCCACCAGAACACCGAGCCAGGGGTGGAATCGAGCCAGAAGCCCAATTTTCGCAACGTCTTGACCGAACCAACGTTGTTGTGATCGCAGCCGGCAATGAGCGTATCGGCGCCCCCTTCGGACAACAGCCAATCGACCAGCGCACCGGCCGCCTCGACGGCGTAGCCCTGCCGGCGGCGGCTCTTGGCGATGGAATAGCCAATTTCGACCTCGCCCTGCGGGCCAAAGCGCGGCTCAAAGCGGACGTCGCCAATCACGCAACCTTCGTCATGGTGCACTGCAACAGCGCGGATCGGCTTTTGCGGCGGCCCCCAATTGGCCGAGCGGCCAACCATCGCCAATCCGCTCGCGCACCAATCCGCCGGCGCCGCCGCTCCGAGTTCGTCGGCGAACATGGCGCCGCCTTGGCGCGCCGCCGCGGCGAGGCGCGCGGTGACGGGCTCGATCCGCAAACGCTGCGTAATCAGCGGATGATCGAGCGCGATCATGGGAGCGACAATTGCGTACCTCCGCGGCGGAAGCAACGGCGTAGCCAGCGCGCGGCCACGGCTTACCCGTGCGGCGGAACGCTTCCATCCGGCGTCAGATGATCGACCGCCCGCGGCAAGAATTCTGACAGCTTGTCGGCGAGCACCTCTGGCGTGAGCCCAGCGCGCGCGGCCATCTCCGCTAGCGAGCCCTGCCCAAACAATTGGTGCACTTGCTCGGCGCTGATCGGCTGATTAGGGCCCCGCGCCACCCAAGAGCGCACAGTCTCGCCGAGCCCATGGGTTTCCATCTGCCTGACGATGCCTGCGACACCGCCGTTCTGCTCGATGAGCCTGCTCGCCGCCACCGCCAAACCGGCGCCGACCGCGCCGCCAACCAATCCGTCAAACAACCCCATATCTCAGCTCCTGATCAAAACTCACTCGTCCATGCTAACGTAATTCGGCTGCTTGGACACGAGTTTGAGCCATCTTTTGATGGCGGGATAGTCACCGAGTTCGATAAGACCCTCGTGCGCTACGTGCGTATACGCATAAAGCGCGATATCGATGTATCGGCGGCCTTCTGCTGGGCGCGCTTTGCTCACACGATCAATTCCACCCCGTCCACCTTCGCAAACGCGCGGTCGAATGTGTCTACAGGCCCGTGGCCCGCCTTGCGCGCGACTTCGAGAAGGAGGCAATCAGCAAATTCGAC